>JAKAIH010000138.1 GCA_021825225.1 Pseudomonadota bacterium | reverse complement strand
GGTGATGGGGAAGCGCACGTTGGCGCCGATATTGAACACGGCGACCTCGATCGGCGCGATCTCGCGTTCGATCTCGGCGAACAGCTGCGCCACTTCGTCTTCCTTGCGCGCGTCCGAGCCGAAGGCGTGCGCCTTGCCCCCTTCGGCCTCGATCTGCGCCACCAGCGGCGCGAGCTTGTCCGCATGCCGGCGCGTGACGCAGGCGATATAGCCTTCGCGCGCGAAGCGCCGCGCGATCGCGCCACCGGTCGCGTCGCCTGCGCCGACCACCAGGATTGCTTTTTTGTCGCTCATGCGCTTACCTCCCGACAAAGACTGCCGCGTCCAATCTCATGCTGCCGCGGCAGCGAGTTGCGGCCGCGCTTCGCGTATCGGCAGGTTGACCAGCGCGGCGAGGACCGCGAGCGCGATGTCCGCGTACCACATCCATTCGTAGCTGCCGCTCCTGGCGACGGCGATGCCGCCCAGCCAGGCACCGAAAAAGCCGCCGATCTGGTGCGACAGCAGCGTCAGCCCGAACAGGGTCGCGAGATAGCGCGTGCCGAACAGCTTGCCCACCAGGCCCGCGGTCGGGGGCACGGTGGCGAGCCAGCTGACGCCTAAGACCAGCGCAAAGATATAGAAGGTGAGCGCGGTATGCGGCACCATCAGGTAGACACCGATGGCCACGGCGCGTATGCCGTAGACCCAGAACAACAGGAATTTCATGCGGTGGGTTTGCGCCAGCCAGCCCACGCCCAGGCTGCCGGCGATGTTGGCGAGGCCGATGATGCCGAGCGAAGCCGCCGACACCGAGGCCGGCAGCCCGCACAGCGCGACCTCGCCCGGCAGGTGGGTCACGAGGAAGGCGATGTGGAAGCCGCAGGTGAAAAACCCCGCGTGCAGGCACCAGTAGCTGCGGTCCTTGAACGCGAGCAGCGTCTGTTCCGACAGGCTGATACCGCCCAGGTGCACCGTTGCTCCGCCGTGGTGTTTGTCGCGCAGCGGCAAGGCCAGCGGAATGGTGAGCAGGGCCGAGGCCGCGAGGGTCAGCAAGGCCGTGACCCAGCCGAACGCGCTGATCAGCGCCTGTGCCAGCGGCGCGAACACGAACTGGCCGAAGGAGCCGCCGGCGTTGATGAAGCCCGAGGCGAAGGCGCGGCGTTCCGGCGGCAGGCGCTGCGCCGCGGCGCCCATGAGTATCGAGAAGCTTCCGCCGCCTGCTCCGGCTGCAGCCACGATGCCTAAAAACACGATCAGGCCGAGCTGCGAGTGCATGAACGGCGTGAGCGCCAGCCCCAGCGCCAGCAGCACCGCGCCCAGCGCGATGATTCGGACCGGGCCGGCTCTGTCGGCGAGCGCGCCGAAAATGGGCTGGGCCGCGCCCCAGACGAACTGGCCGATGGCGAGCGCGAAACTGACCGTGACGATGCCCAGGCCGGTGGAGGTATTGAGCGGCGAGACGAACAGTCCCAGGGTGTTGCGTATGCCCATGGTCACGGCGAGGATCAGCGCCGCGGAAATGACCAGCATCCAGTATTGGCGTTTGGTGCTCATGGGCGTTTTCCCGATGTTGTGGGGAGCGCGCCCAGGGCGCGCTCGATTTCGCGGTGCAGTTCGCCTACGCTGGCCGCGCCGAGTATGGCTTCGACTTCGCATTGCGCCTTGCGCCACAGCGGCAGCGTGGTTTTCAGCTTGCGCCGCCCGGCGGCGGTGACGCTGATGCTGCGGCTGCGCGGATCGGCGCCGACCGCGATGCTGACCCAGCCCTGTTCCGCGAGCGGCGCGAGGTTGCGGCTGAGCGTACTGCGGTCCATTTCCAGCTCGGCGGCGAACTCCGACAGGGTGCGCTCGCCGCGCGCGGCATTGGCGAGCAGCGAATACTGGGTGACCTTGATCCCCTGGGCCGACAGATGCGCGTCGTAAATGCGCGTCAGCCGGCGCGTGAGCTTGCGCAGCCGGGCGCAGGTGCAGCCGAAGGCGGGGATGGACGGGGCGGTCGGCATGGCGCGATCATAGCATATGGGTGTAACTACACGTATACGCGCGGCAGTGCCGGCACCGGCGGCATATGCCGGCGTCGACTCGTGGGGGCGATCGCATGCCCGCCGCATTTCCTGTACGCTGATGCCGATCAGGGCGAGGCCACACAATGAGCGAAATCCGCATTGCCAGCTACGTTCCGGGGGCCATCGGCCGGGTGGCGGAACTGCACGCGAGCTATTACAGCAAGGCCTGGGATTTCGGGCTGTATTTCGAGGCCAAGGTCGCCTCCGAGCTGTCCGGCTTCCTGCGCCGCTTCGATCCCGCGCGCGATGGCTTCTGGACCGCACTTCAGAACGGGCGCGTCGAAGGCTCGATCGCGATCGACGCGGCCAACGCAGGAACCGGGGGCGCGCATCTGCGCTGGTTCATCCTGTCCGATGCGCTGCGCGGCCAGGGAGTCGGCAATCGCCTGATGCACTCGGCTGTCGGCTGGTGCCGCGAGCGGGGATACGGCCGCGTCTTCCTCTGGACTTTCGCCGGGCTGGACTCAGCCCGGCATCTGTACGAGAAATTCGGCTTCCGCCTGGACGAGCAAGTCGAGGGCGAGCAATGGGGCAAGCGCGTGCTGGAGCAACGCTACGTGCTCGATCTCGAGTGAAACCGCAGTCCGGCTCGGACCCGCTGCCGCCTACTCGACGATCTTGTTCAGCGGCAACTCGATGATGCCGCGCGCGCCCGCGGCGTAGAGCCGGGGTATCAGTTCGCGCACTTTCTTTTCCTCGACCACGGTGGAGAGGTCGACCCAGTGCGGGTCGGCCAGCGTCGACACCGTGGGCGTTGCCAGCGCCGGCAGGATGTTCAGCACTGCATCGACCTGCTCGCGCGGCAGGTTCATCGACAGCAGCACCCGCGTCGCTGCGGCGATCGCGCCCTTGAGCAGCATCAGCACGCAGTCGATTTTCTCTTTTTTCCAGCCGTCCTTGAGCGAATCGTGGCAGGCGATGAAGCGCGGCGTGCTCTCCAGCACCACGTGCATGATCTTGAGGTTGTTCGCGCGCAGCGAGGCGCCGGTCTCGGACACGTCCACGATCGCATCGGCCAGGATCGGCGGCTTGACCTCGGTCGCGCCCCAGGAAAATTCGACATTCGCCTGCACCCCGTGCTGCGCCAGGAAGCGCCTGGTCATGCCCACCGCCTCGGTGGCGATGCGCCGGCCCTGGAGATCCTTCACGTCGTGGAACGGCGAGTCTTCCTTGGACGCCATGACCCAGCGCACCGGGCCGTAGTTCGGCCAGGGAGCGCGCAGATCGGCGATCTCGGCCACGTCGATGTCGTTTTCCAGTATCCAGTCCAGGCCGGTGATGGCGCAATCGAGTATGCCCTGGCCGACGTAGCGCGACATTTCCTGCGGCCGGATCAGGATGCATTCGATCTCCGGGTCGTCGATGTCGGGGTAGTAGGAGCGCCCGGAGATGCGCAGGTCGTAGCCGGCGCGGATGAACAGCTTCTGCGTGGTTTCCTGCAGGCTGCCCTTGGGTATACCCAGGCGCAGCCGCTGCGAATTTGTGCTCACGTCTAGTGTGCCTTCTGCAAAATTTCGGACATTGGTCTTGCTTTGCGGCGCATAGCTTACGCCATTTCCGCCGCCGCGCCCGGTTTGCGCACGGCGATGCCGCCGCGTTTCATCGGTTGCTGAAGAAGATGTCGCGGTAGGAGGTATATATGGATGCAACCATTACCGGGACCAGGACCAGGTAGCCGAGGAAGGCGGGAATCGCGGCTGCCAGGCACAGCACCAGCAGCACCACGCCATAGACCAGGAAAGGCAGCCAATTCCTGAGGCAGGCGTTGAAGCTTGCCTTGAGCGCGTCTGCCGGCGCGAGGTGCTGCAACACGATCAGCGCGGGCGCAAACCAGGTCGCCATGTACAGCGGCACCGACAGGCCGGCGACCAGCAGCAGCGCGATCAGCAGCGATGCGATGGAGAAGCCCGCCCCCGGCAAGCCGCCATGCATCAGGGCCATGAACACGCCGCCGCCGAGCACGGTGAACACGGCGAAGGCGATCACCACCCAGCCGAAAAGATTGAACGCTCCGATCATTACCAGGTCGCCGGTCTGATATTTGAAGCCGGCGAACAGGTGCTCGATCCTGAGAGCCCCGCCGTGTTCCTGTTCCTTGCAACCGAGCATCAGGCCGGCGCCGATAATCGGAAACAGCAGCGCGTTGGCGAGCGATCCGAGGAGCGGGATCATGCCGATGAGCATGAAGATGACGCCCAGCACGACGGTCATCAGGATCCATATGCCCGGCTGCTTGCGGAACAGGGCATAGCCTTGGGCGATCCAGTCCCAGCCGCGGCCGCCTGCGACAGTGCGCCCTTCGGCAGTGAAGTCTCCGGCCTGAGGCGCGGCTTGAATATCGCTGTCTGTCATATCGGTCTCCCCGGGCGGATGCAGGCTGATCGGCTGCAGCGCGCCACGAGGCAAGTGTATGCTGCTTGCCGGTGCGCCTCAAGGCGATCGGCGCAGTGGAGCCGATGCACGGAGTCGCGGAGGATGGCATGGAACTGGGCGAGATCGAACGGTCATTGCGGGCAGCGGGTCTGAGCCCGCTCGCTGCGTTCCACCCGGACGCCGGCGACGGGGTGCCGCCGCTGGCCGGTGCGACGCCCGCACGCACCCTGGTGCTGGCCGGCAATGCCGGCCCGCGGATGTGGCAGGCCTACGCCGCCGCGCGCGGCGAGAGCGGGATGAGCCTGGATCAGTGGTCGGAGCGGGTACTGACGGGGCTGGCGGCGCGCCTGGGAGCGCGCGCGGTGTTTCCTTTCGTGCGTCCCTACCTGCCGTTCCAGCGTTGGGCGCAGCGCACCGGGGCTTGCCATCCGTCGCCGCTGGGCTTGCTGATCCATCCGGACTACGGCCTGTGGCACGGCTACCGCGGCGCGCTGCTGTTCGCCGCGGCCTTGGCGCTGCCGCCGCCGGATTGCCGCCCGAGCCCTTGCGCGAGCTGCGCCGATCGCCCCTGCCTGTCCGCCTGTCCGGCGGGCGCATTCGTCAGCGGCGCCTACGACGTTCCGGCCTGCGCGCGCCATCTGGCCGCCGCGCCGGAACCGGCCTGCATGGACATCGGCTGCCTCGCGCGCCATGCCTGCCCGGTCGGCCGCGGCTATCGCTATGCACCGCTGCAGGCGCGCTTCCATATGCAGGCCTTCCTGCAGAATCATCGCCGCGACAAGCTGAGCTGAACGGCGTTGCAGTGCCCGCTCGACCGCCAAGCTTGCGCTGGCGGTGTCGGCGTGTAAGCTAGCGCCTGGAAAAAAACACCGGAAAAAACCATGCACGCAAAAACCAATCCGCAAGCTCCCGCCAAAGTCGCCGACGCCATCGCCGCGATGCTCAAGAAATACGGCGCGCGCTTCGCCTTCGGCATTCCCGGCAACGACGTGCTCGAGACGGTGCGCGCCTGCGAGGAACAGGGCATCGAGTTCGTGCTGGGCAAGTCCGAGCCCTCCTGCGCCTTCATGGCCGACGCGGTGTACCAGCTCACCGGCGCTCCCGCGGTGCTGATTCCGGCGCTGGGGCCGGGCATCTCCAACGCCATGTCGGGCATCGCCGGCGCGATGCAGGAGCGCTCCGCCATGCTGGTGCTCTCGGGCGAGATGGCCACGTCCAATATGGGCATCTACAGCCACCAGGTATTCGACCATGTGGCGCTCGCCCGCCCGGTGACGAAATACGCCGAGCAGTTGAATCCGAAGCGCGCGGCGCAGCAGGTGGCGAAGGCGCTGGACATCGCGCTCGCCTATCCCGCCGGGCCGGTGCTGCTCAACGTGCCCGCCGACCACAACCGTTCCGCGGCAGCGATGGAAGACGACTACCGGCCCGCGCGCCTGGCGGCGACTGCGCTCGCGCCGGCCGAGGCCGCGCGCCTGCGCGGGATGCTGTCGCAGGCGAAACGGCCGCTGCTGCTGGCGGGCCGCGGCGCGCTGCTCGGACAGACGCCGGCGGCGCTGCAGGCCCTGGTCGATGCCTGGCAGCTGCCGTTTTTCTGCAGCTACAAGGCGAAAGGCGTGATCCCCGAGCAGCACCCCCTGTGCCTCGGCAGCGTCGGCCTGTCGCCGGTGGTCGATGCCGAGAACATGAAACTGGTCAAACAGGCCGACCTCATTGTCATGGCGGGTTTCGATCCGATCGAGCTGCGCGACGCCTGGCTCGACGCCTGGCCCGAAGCGCAGGCGGTGCTGGCACTCGACTGGGGCCCGCTCAACCATCGCATCTTCCCCGAGGGCGAGCGCGCCTACGGGCATCTGCCCGGCATGCTGGCGCAGCTCATGCCGGACGCGAAAGCGGACAAGGCCGCAAGCTGGGGCATCCCGCGCCTGGCGCAACTGAAGGATGCCGTGGCGCATATCGTGCGCCCGCGCGCGCCGGCCAAAGGCATCAGCCCGGCGGCGCTGTTTGCCACGGTGAGCGCGCAGGCGACCGAGGACTGGATCATGACGGTGGATGTAGGCTCGCATCGCATACTCGCGAACCACGTGATCCGCTGCCGCGCGCCGGGGCAGCTGCTGCAGTCGAACGGCCTGGGCTGCATGGGCTATGCGCTGCCGGCCGCGATCGGCGCCCAGCTGGTGCACCCGGACAAGCCGGTGGTGGCGATGCTCGGCGATGGCTGCATGCTCATGACCCAGGGCGAGCTCGCCGTCGCCGCCGAGCGCAAACTGCCGATCGTGGTGGTGGTGCTGAACGACGCCAGCCTGTCGCTGATCAAGCTGAAGCAGTCGAAAATGAACCTCGCGCCCAAGGCCGGGGGCGGCGTTCCCTATTCGGCGACCGACTTCCTTGCGCCGCGCTTCGACATCATTGCAGAAGGCTTCGGCGCCAGGGGCGTGCGCGTGGAGAGCGTTGCGGCATTCGGGCAGGCGCTGCGCGAAGCGGTGGCGAGCCGGCGCTTAACCGTGATCGACGCCCTGGTCGATCCGGCAGAATATTGGGAGCAGATGTAGCAAGCTGATGACTACGCTGATCAATCCGAAGCGGAAACAGGAGAACACCATGAACGCGCGCAGCCAGTTTGACATTCCGGCGCTGCTGCGCCGGATCGAGCGTCCCGATTCGTCCTGCCGCAGCTGACACGCAGCTTCGTCTGAAGGGGAGCGGCGTGGCCAAGGTCATCTGCGTCGGGCACAGCGCACTCGATCGCGTATTCACGGTCGAAGCCTGGCCTGACGCCAGCGCCAAAGTGGCGGCGCGCGC
>JAKAIH010000137.1 GCA_021825225.1 Pseudomonadota bacterium | reverse complement strand
ATCGGTGCCGACCACGCCCATCAGCAGCCCCAGGATAGTCATCGCGATCGCCTTGATCAGCGAACCGTGCGCAAGCACCGTCGCGCCGACCAGGCCCAGCACCATCAGCGAGAAATATTCGGCCGGGCCGAATTTGAGCGCAACCTCCGCCAGCGGCGGCGCGAACAGCGCGATGATCACGGTGGCGACGCAGCCGGCGAAGAACGAGCCCATGGCCGCGATCGCCAGCGCCGGGCCGGCGCGGCCCTGACGCGCCATCTGGTAGCCATCGAGACAGGTGATCACCGAGGACGACTCCCCGGGCAGATTGACCAGGATGGCAGTGGTCGAGCCGCCGTATTGCGCGCCATAGTAGATCCCGGCGAGCATGATCAGCGCCGAAATCGGCGACAGGCTGAAGGTCACCGGCAGCAGCATCGCGATCGTCGCGATCGGCCCGATGCCGGGCAGCACGCCGATCAGCGTGCCGAGCAGCACGCCGATAAAACAGTACATCAGGTTTTGCAGGCTCAGCGCGACGCCGAAGCCGATACCGAGGTTATGAAACAGTGCGAAGTCCATGCCTATTCTCCCGGCCATAGGTCGAACGGCAGTCCCAGTCCCTTGACGAAGACCAGCACGCCGAACAGCACCAGCACCACGGTCAGGATCACGATTTCCTTCTTGCGGAAATCATGTCCGGCCACGGCGCTGAGCACAATTAACAATACGGTCGAGAGCACCAGGCCCAGCGGTTTGAGCGCATAGCCGAAGATCACTACCGAAAGCAGTATCAGGAACATCGACTTCGGACCGAACGCGCCTATGAACAGGGCCATCGCCAGGCCGGTGAGCGCGAATTCGGCCATCGGCGCGCCCTTAAACCAGCTATCGGCGAAGTAGGTCGCCGCGCCGATCACGATCGAAGCGATCAGCAAAGGCAGGCGGAACGGGAATACCCTGAACGGATGCTCGAACTTGGAAACGAACGCGCGGAAAAATATGACCCCGCCCAGCAGCGTGAGCAGGCCGCCCAGCATGGTCGGGAAATACGCCGGTCCCATGCGCACCGCCGACCCCATCGGATAATTGAACGAGATCAGCATGAAACTCAGGCCGAAGCCCGCAAACATCAGCCCGGCCCAAAAATCCTTGCCGTTCTTTACCTTCATTGTCACTCCCCTCGTATATTTTTGTTCGCCATTCTGCCACAACCGCGGCTGAAAATCGTGTCGGCGTCGATCGCCATGCAAGGATGCGATCGATTTCTAATTAGCTTCTTTGTCCATCAAACTAACCAGCTTGACGCTGGTCTGGCGCAGACGCTGCGACAGCATCAGCACCAGCTCCATCAGGATCTTCGCTCCCAGTATCGGCTGTTCCAGAATGATGCGCGCCAGATTCTCGCGCGACAGGACCGCGATCACGCAAGGCTCGGCGGCGACACAGGTCGCGAAGCGCGGCTCGCCGTCTATCATGGACATTTCGCCCAGCGTCTTGCCGGCATCGACCGATGCGATGAGCTTGGGCGTGTTCCAGCGATCCTGCTTGAACACCTCCACGCTGCCCTCGATCATCAGCAGCATGAAGTCGCCCTGTTCACCTTCATGGATGATTTCCTGCCCCGGTCCGGCCCGGTAGACCTGCATGAAGTGGCTCATCAGCCGGATTTCCGCCATGTTGAAATTCTCGAACAGCGGCGAATAGCTGATCATGCGATGCATCTTGCCCGCGAACTGGGTCGCATCGCCGAGGAATTCCAGGTGCGCCAAGTGATCGAGTCTGTCGTCTTCAGCCATAGGGTGCCAGTCCGAAACAGGCGGATCGGGCGAGGCCGGGCAGGCCCCGCCGGCGAGCCCGGCGTGCGCAGATTATGCCGAAAGCGCGAATTAAGCTCAAATCGGACACCCTCTCACCAGATCAACCACAAAGTGACGCAAAGCCAGGCGGCACCGGTGGCCAGCAAATGCGCATCGCTGATCAGCGTCGAAGCCGGATCTTCACCGCCGCGCCTGTGCACCAGAAAAATGTAACGGAAGATACCGTACAGCACGAAGGGCAGGGTATAGATCAACTTGTCCGTGTGGTGCAGCTGGATCGTGTCGGGGCTGACGGTGTACAGGCTGTAACTGACAACGACGCCGGCTGCGCTGATCGCCATCATGGTATCGAGCAGCGCCGGACTGTAGTCGTCCAGCACCGGGCGCTGCGCCGCGCCGCCGGCACCATCGCCTTCGCTCACCAGGAGTTCGGCGCGGCGCTTGGCGAATCCGAGGAATATAGTCAGCAGCAGGCCGCACAGCAGCAACCATTGCGAAGGGGCGATGCCCACACCCCAGGTGCCGGCGAAAATGCGCAGCATGAAGCCGGCCGCGATGATGAACACATCGAGGATCGCGATGTGCTTCAGGCCGGCGCTGTACGCCAGATTGAGCAACAGATACGCGAGCAGCATCAGCGCTACGCTGGCAGAAGCGGCGGCGCCCAGCGCAAGCCCCGCGATCGCGCAGGCGAGCGCCAGCGCCAGCGCTTGGGGCAGGCCGACTGCGCCGCTGGCCAAGGGCCGGCCGCGCTTGAGCGGATGCGCCCGATCGGCGGTGCGATCGAAAATATCGTTGAGTATGTAGACACAGCTCGACAGCAGGCAGAATGCGGCGGCGGCGAGCAGCACCTTGCCCCTGAGCGCGCCGTTGTCGCCGACACCGCCGAACAGCAGGCCGATGAAGACGAAGCCGTTCTTGACCCACTGATGCGGCCGCAGCAGTTTCAGCAGCTGCATTGCGGATGCCGGACCCTTAGCGGGAGGGACAGGGTTCATCGGGGAAATAGCGCTCGCAGAAGTAGCAATGGCCCAGCGGCAGGTAGGACGGAATCCGGTAGTACCGGTCGCGCAGCGGACGCAGCACGCCCTCGCGGTATTTCGCGTAATCGAACGCCTGCCCCAGCACCAGATAGAAAGTCGCGCCGTGCAGTTCGAACTGGCGGAACTCCACCTTGGCGAAATAGGGCAGGTAATCTGCGGGATTGGGCGGATTCTTGCGCAACACCAGGATGTTCTTGCCCGCGAGCTTGCGAAAATCGGTGAGGATGTCGTCGTGCCGTCCGTGCGAGGACGCGGTGCCGAAGACGAAGAAGTACTTGCCCGAGGCATAGGAGGCCGTGACCGCGGGCGAAAATCCGTCGGCGGAAAATTCGTATTTGCCGGCATAAGGCGCCAGCCGCTGCAGCAGCTCGGCGGTCTTGACGTGAAACACGATGCCGTCGTAGAGCCGGCTGCCCTTCCATAGCTCCATCGGCGCAAGGCTCACGCCCACGATCGCCGCCACATGTATCGCCGAAAATGCGGCGAGATAGACGACGGATTTGCGCAATTGCGCGACATTTAGCGCGAGCGCCGCGGCGACGAAGAACAGCGGCACGAAAGACAGCAACCAGTGCAGGCCGATTTGCTTCGCCAGGGAAAGCAGTCCGAAAAACGCCAGCGGCACCGCCCAGGCGAACATGAAAAACCGCAGGCGCGGCTCAGCGAGCCGCTGCTTCAGCGCAACACGGCCGCGCCACATCTGGTAGAGCGCCACTGGGCACAGCATGTACAGCACGCTCACGGCGTACAGCAGCGGATGTTGCGGCAGCCAGGCGGCATCGTCGTTGCGGTTGTACAGGTTGAACAACAGATTGGCCCAGCAGTGATTGTAGTTCCACCAGGCGTTGAGCAGGGCAAACGGCAGCACGCCCGCGAGCACGGTCGCGAGGCCGCGCCAGCCGCGCCGCCCCGCCGGCTGCATCAGAACGAAGCCCAGATAGGCCAGCCCCAGCAGGACGGCGAAATATTTCGACAGGAACGCGAGTCCGAGGAAAGCGCCGCAGGCCGCATACAGCGGCTGCGATTCGCGCCGCAGCGCCGCAGCAAAAAACAGCGCGGACAGGAAGGAGAACAGCACCAGTGGCGTGTCAGTGGTGATGAGCACATTCCACACGTTCACCGGCAGCAGCAGAAACGCAAGCGCTGCAACGTAGGCCTTGCTTTCGTCCACCGCCTTCAGGTAGCGCAGCATGGCGAATGCGACCAGCGCCGGCAGCACGATCGCCGGCAGGCGCACCACCCATTCGGCCCAGGACAGCTTGAGCAGCAGCGCCAGGATCCAGCCGATCATAGGCGGATGATCGTAGAATCCCCAGTCCGGATAAGCGCCCCAATAGATGAAGTAGGCCTCATCCCCGGTCATGGGCAGGGTGCGCGCGAACCAGAACTTGAATGCCAGCGTCAGCGCCAGCGCGATATAGAACGCGCTGCGCATCGGCTGTGCGGTCTGCGCGGAGGAATACTGCATGGCCGCGATTATAAGGGCTGCCGCCCTACCAGGCGCGCAGGATCAAAGCGGCGCCGTTCACGATGATCAGGGCATAGACGAAGCGCAGGATACGCTGCGCCGACAGCCGGTGATGCAGGCGGTTACCCAGAAACAGGCCGAACGCCGCAAACGGCGCAAGCAGCGCGGCCGCGAGCAGCAAATGGTCCTGCAGCAACAGTCCCGAGGCCGTCAACAGCACCAGGCGCGCCAGCACCACGATCAGTATCATCCTTGCCATGGTCGCCCGGAACTCCGACTTGTCGGCGATGCGCCGCGACAGGTAGATGGTGTAAATCGGCCCGCCGGTTCCAAACAGCGCGCTGAATATGCCGCCGGCGATACCGGCCGGGATCGCCCAGGCGGGATGCAGCGGCCCGGCTCCGGGCCTGCGCGCAAGGCTGCTGATGCCCGCATAGAGCACGAAGCCGCCGAGCAAAAGCAGCAGGCTGCGCTGCGGCAATTCGATCAGCAGTGTCAGACCCAACACGAGGCCCAGCGCGGTGCCGGGGAGGATGCGCATGAGTTCAGCGCGGTTCGCCTGGCCGCGCAGTCGCGTGCCCAGCGCGACGGCGGCGAACAGGTCGAGCAACATCGCCAGCGGCACGACGAAACGCAGCGGCAGCAGATGCGCCAACAAGGGCACGTTGGTGATCGTGGCGCCGAAACCGACCATGCCGAAGATGACATAGCCGAGCAGGACGACCAAGGGCGCCAGCACGCACACCTGCCAGCCCAGCGCCTGCACCAGATTGTGGAAAAGATCGATATCGCCCCGCGACTGGTAGTGAGCGCTACTCTTCGGCCTCGTGCACCTGGCGGCGCTTGCGCACCGCCTCGGCCAGGCGCTCGAGCATTTTGACGCTGTCGTCCCAGCCGATGCAGGCATCGGTAATGGAGACGCCGTAGGCGAGCGGCTTGCCCGGCACCAGGTCCTGCCGCCCCGGCTGCAGATGCGATTCCACCATGACGCCGATAATGCGATCGTCGCCGGCGCCGATCTGGCCGGCGACGTCGGCACACACGTCCATCTGGCGGCGATAATCCTTGGAGCTGTTGGCATGGGAAAAGTCGATCATCAGGCGCTGCTCCAGGCCGGCCGCCGCCAATTGCTTCGCCGCCGCGTCCACGCTGGCCGCGTCGTAGTTGGGCTTCGGTCCGCCGCGCAGGATCACATGGCAATCCTCGTTGCCGTTGGTGGAGACGATGGCCGAGTGCCCGGCCTTGGTTACCGAAAGGAAATGGTGCGGCTGGCGCGAAGTCTTGATCGCGTCAACCGCAATGCGGATATTGCCGTCGGTGCCGTTCTTGAATCCGACCGGGCAGGACAGGCCTGAGGCGAGCTCGCGGTGAACCTGGGATTCGGTGGTGCGCGCGCCGATTGCGCCCCAGCTCACCAGGTCGGCGATGTACTGCGGCGTGATCATGTCGAGGTACTCGACGCCGGCCGGCACTCCGAGCTCGTTGATGTCGAGCAGCACGCTGCGCGCCAGGCGCAGGCCCTCGTTGATGCGGAAAGTGCCGTCCAGCTGCGGGTCGTTGATCAGGCCTTTCCAGCCCACGGTGGTGCGCGGCTTCTCGAAGTACACGCGCATCACGATCAGCAGCTCGGCTGCGTGCCTGGCCTTCTCCTGCGCCAGGCGCCGCGCGTACTCGAGCGCCGACTTGGGATCGTGGATGGAACACGGGCCGATGATCACCAGCAGCCGGTCGTCCGCCGCATGCAATATGCCGTGTATGCCCTGGCGCGTCGCGTAGGCCATGCGCTCGGCCGCATCGGATACCGGAAACTCGCGGATCGCGTGCGAGGGCGGCGCGAGCTCTTTGATTTCGCGGATGCGGACGTCGTCAACCTTGTGGGTCATGATTGCTCCTTGATAGCGGTAAGTCCGCGGCCGCTCGCTTGCGTCTGCCCGCGTCGGGGAAATTGTATTGGGTGCTGCGGCAATCATGTTCATGGCGTGATCTCGTCGAACAAATACCGATTACTCGGTGCACAACGCATCGCGAGGCGCGAGCCTCATAACAGCCCGCGCCAGGGTTGCGCGCAGGCGTTCCAAAAACAAAAAACCGCCAGGCTACGGGCGCTGGCGGTTTTTCGGGATACTTGGGCGCGAACCTAGCTCAATCCCTCCGCCTGTGGCTGGGGAAAGTAAAAGTAAAACCAAAAAGCGTACGCGCGGTTCATGTCGGATGTCTCAGGTACGGATTCAAGCACGAATACTGCTCGCTTGGCAAGTCTTGCCTGCCGCGTACTTGCGCGTGGTCACTCGAATTTTGCTTTGGCGCCGCGTCGGCGTCGGCGATCGCACACGCTCAAAGATTCGCGATCCTGCCCTGCTCGTTGTCCACCAGTACCGGCGTGTCGACGTAGACGATCTCGGGCTCGTTGCCGTACTTGCCCCTGACGAACGCCTTCCATTCCGGCGTGTACATGCGCTCCGCAGCCTGGCGCGACTCCCACACATAGACCCCGCCGGCGCGCATGCCATCCCCGGTGAGGAAATAGTTCTTGCGCAGCAGCCCAGGCAGATTGAGGTACTTGGGTGCCGTGCTCTGGAATGTCGCCGTCGCCTGCTCCAGCGTCTGCTGCTGCGGCAGTTTGAAACTCACGATCGCGATGACTTTGCTCATGCTTGCCTCCCTTGGCCTGACGATGCGGCGACCTAATTTGAAAGCTTTTGCTGCACCCACGCCTGCACCGAAGCGAGCGCAGCAGGCAGTTTGGCCGGTTCGGTACCGCCTGCCTGCGCCATATCGGCGCGTCCGCCGCCCTTGCCGCCAACCTGCTGCGCGACGAAATTGACCAGCTCCCCGGCCTTCACTTTCGCGGTGAGATCCGCTGTCACACCCGCGATCAGTGCCACCTTGCCGCCCTCGGTCGAGGCCAGCACCAGCACGGC
>JAKAIH010000136.1 GCA_021825225.1 Pseudomonadota bacterium | reverse complement strand
GTCATCGACCGCCAGGGCGCGATTCGCTACCAGCTTGTGGGCGAAGCCAACTGGACCGGACCGGACGTCGCGCCGACCATCGAGCGCTTGCTCGGCGCCGGCGCGAACAGCCAGTCCGTTTCAGCCGCGCGATGAAAGCGCCGAAGGCGTCTGTTCCAGCGCGCCGCTTTAAACCGGCGCGCGACCAGGTTTAAAGGCTCTTGTGCGTGCCGTCGCAGAACGGCGCCGTCTTGGTGCGTTTGCAGCCGCACAGCGCCTTCTTCTCAGCCTGGACTACGGTAAATTTCACGGGAGTGAACGGCCCGCCTTTATGCGAACCGTCGCAGAAGGGCTGCTTCCTGGACTGTCCGCAGGCGCACCACCAGTAATCGCCGGCGGCCAGATCAAGGACATAAGGGCTTTTTTGCGGACAGGCGGCTTCAGCCATACGACCTCCAGTTTGGTTCGCACTGGCGTGCGGTGGAAAAAACGCAGTCTACGCCGGAATCCTGCGAATCCGGCTCAATATCGCCCGGGATCCGCGTAATTCTCGAAGCGCGTGTATTCGCCGATGAAAGTGAGGTTCAGCGTGCCGATGGGGCCATTGCGCTGCTTGCCGATGATGATCTCGGCCTTGCCCTTGTCGGCAGACTCGGGGTTGTAGACCTCGTCGCGGTAGATGAACAGGATCACGTCGGCATCCTGCTCGATGGCGCCCGACTCGCGCAGATCGGACATCACCGGACGCTTGTTCGGGCGCTGCTCCAGGCCGCGGTTGAGCTGCGACAGCGCAATCACCGGCACATGCAGCTCCTTCGCCAGCGCCTTGAGCGAGCGCGAAATCTCCGAGATCTCGGTAGCGCGGTTCTCACCTGCGGAGGTCGAAGACATCAGCTGCAGGTAATCGATCACTACCAGACCCAGGGTTCCGTACTGACGGTGCATGCGGCGCGCGCGCGCGCGCAGCTCGAGCGCATTCAACGCCGGTGTTTCGTCGATGTGGATCGGCGCGTCGTGCACCCGGCCAACAGCGTCGGTCAGCCGGCTCCAGTCCTCGTCGGAGAGCCGGCCGGTGCGCAGCTTCATCTGGTCCAGCCGTCCGATGGAACCCAGCATGCGCATGGCGAGCTGGGAGCCGGCCATTTCCATGCTGAACACGGCCACCGGCAGGCGGTCGTTCACCGCCACATGCTCGGCGATATTGAGCGCGAACGCGGTCTTGCCCATGCTCGGCCGGCCGGCGACGATAATCAGGTCGCCCTGCTGCAATCCAGAAGTCTTCTGATCGAGATCGTGGAAGCCGGTGGCGAGACCGGTGATGTCCGACGGGTTGTCGCGGTGATAGAGCATGTCGATGCGCTCCATCACCTGCGCCAGGATAGGCTGGATCTCGACCAGGCCCTGGTGTCCGCGCGCGCCCGCCTCGGCGATCTCGAACACGCGCGACTCGGCCTCGTCGAGCAGTTTAGCCACTTCCTTGCCCATCGGATTCAAGGCCGAGTCGGCGATGCCGGTACCGACTTCGATCAACTTCCTCTGGATCGCGCGCTCGCGCACGATCTCGGCATAGCGCCGGATGTTGTGCGCCGACGGCGTGTTCTGCGCCAGCGCGCCCAGATACGCAAGCCCGCCAGTCTTGTCCTTGTCTTCGCTCTGCTCTATCGACTCGAACACCGTGACCATGTCGGCCGGCCGGTTCTTTTCCATCAGCTTGCCGATGTGGCGGAAAATGCGGCGGTGGTCGTCGCGGTAGAAGTTGCTTTCCGCGAGGATGTCGGCGACACGCTCCCAGGCCTGGTTGTCGAGCAGCAGGCCGCCCAAAACGGACTGCTCCGCCTCGATCGAATGCGGCGGCACCCTCAGCTGCGCCAGCTGCGGATCATTCGTTATTTGAGGGTTTGCCTGGGCCATGGGGAGTACTTTATGGGAATACAAATTCTACTCCAAGACGTTCCTGCTTTTATCCATAACCGTGTTTTCGGTGCGGATATGCTTTTCATCCGCACCGAAAACACGGTTGGCGCGCAGAGCGCGCAATTTACGTCCGGCGACATTGCCGCTCATAGCAGGATACGTAGCTGTGCAGCGCCAGAGCTTGCGCGGACGGCGTCCCGTCCGCGCGGATCGCCGATAAAAAAAGGCCGGGAACCCCGGCCTTCTTTAATCAACGGCTTGCCCGCTATTCTGCCGCTTCGCCCAGCACCGACACGGTGATGTGCACCACCACGTCCGAATGCAGGCCGATGGCGATGGAATTGTCTCCGACCTGTTTCAACGGACCTTGCGGCAGCCGCACGGCAGAGCGTTCGATGGCGAAGCCCTGCGCCTGCAGCGCCTCGACGATATCGTGCGTAGTGACCGAACCGAACAGACGCCCGTCGACGCCGGTCTTGCGCGTGATCTGGACCGTAAGGCCGTCGATCTTGGCGCCGAGTTCCTGCGCCGTGCTCAGCGCCTCATTCTGCGCCTTCTCCAGTTCGCCCCGACGCGCCTCGAACGCGGCGAGGTTATCCGGCGTTGCGCGCTTGGCTTTGCCGTGTGGGATAAGGTAATTGCGGGCGTAGCCCTCCTTGACCTTCACCACCTCGCCCAGGCCGCCGAGGTTGACTACTTTTTCCAGCAGTATCACTTGCATGGCGTTATTCCTTAGAACCCGTAACAAAAGTCATTTTGTTACGGCCGATTTAGGGGAGCACGAGGGGAGCCATCCCCTCGTCTTGTTGGAAACTCTCAGTGCAGGTCGGTGTAGGGCAGCAGCGCCAGATAGCGCGCGCGCTTGATCGCCGTCGACAACTGGCGCTGATAACCGGCCTTGGTGCCGGTGATGCGCGCCGGAATGATCCTGCCGTTCTCGTTGATGAAGTCCTTGAGTATCTCGATATCCTTGTAATCGATCCACTCGATCTTCTCGGCGGTAAAGCGGCAGAACTTGCGGCGCTTGAACAGCTGGCGCCCGCCTTTCTTGTCGTCTTTCTTCAGATTCTTTCCCTTACCTTTACCTTTGGCGCCTCTTCTTGGGGGTGGCATGTCAAACTCCTTCTACGAATTCAATGTTGGTTGCGTGTAATACCAGCTGCTTGCTGTCGCGGCTTTTGCTGGCGAGGAAGCCGGTGACTTTCACCTGCATTCCCAGCTTCGCCGCAGCCATCAGGCGCGCATCGCGCTCGAAGGCCACACCGGCCACTTCGCATTGCACTGCGCGCATGTGCCCGGCCTCGATCTGCTCGGACGCGTGACTGAGCCTGAAATTGACCACCGGGATGCCGGCGGGCGTATGGCGCAGCGCGTCGAGTTCGATCAAATTGCCGGACAGCACGAACTGGTTGCCCAATATGCTCAGGCAGCCGCAGCGGGTGCCGCAACAGCGGGTGCCGCAGCAGCGGCTTCAGCCGGCTTGGCGGCCTCGGCCGCTTTCGGCGCGTCGCCGTTCAGCACCGAGCGCGACTTCTCTTCCTTCATCATAGGCGAAGGCGCGGTGACCGCAGCCTTCATCTGCACGGTGAGATGGCGCAGCACGGCGTCGTTGAACTTGAATGAATGCTCGAGTTCGTCCAGGGTTTCCTGATCGCATTCGATGTTCATCAGCACGTAGTGTGCCTTGTGCATCTTGGCGATGGGGAAGGTCATCTGGCGCCGACCCCAGTCTTCGAGGCGGTGGATCGCCCCTTTGCGGCTGGTGATGGTGGTTCGGTAGCGCTCGATCATTGCGGGCACCTGCTCGCTCTGATCGGGATGGACGATGAATACGATTTCGTAATGTCGCATGCAGTCTCCTTATGGGTTAAGCCTCCCGTCATGCGTAGCGGTGAGGCAAGGTGGGCCGGACCGTCGTACAAGCACAACGAAAATCCGGCAATCGGCAATCAACAAAAAGCGCGTGATTATAAAGGGAAAGTGCCTGCCAAGGCAAGTATTTCTCAGCCTGTGTCTCAGCCTGGCGCGGGCTTGGCCATGCGTCTGCGGCGCGACTCGAACAGCACCACCCCGCTCGCGACCGAGACGTTGAGGCTTTCGACCTGGCCCAGCATGGGAATTTTCACCAACTGGTCGCAGGTCTCGCGCGTGAGGCGCCGCAGGCCCTCGCCTTCGGCGCCCAGCACCCAGGCCAGGGCCGCAGGCAGCTCGGCGGCATAGAGTTCCTCGCTTGCACCCGAGTCCGCCCCCACCACCCAGATATTGCGTTCCTTCAGTTCGCGCAGGGTACGCGCGAGATTGGTGACCGCGATATACGGCACGCTGTCGGCGGCGCCGCTCGCCACCTTGATCACCGCAGCCGACAAGCCCACGGCGCGGTCCTTGGGCGCGACCACCGCATGGCAGCCGGCCGCATCGGCCACGCGCAGACAGGCGCCGAGGTTGTGCGGGTCCTGCACGCCGTCGAGCACCAGCAGCAAGGGCGGCTCTTTCAACTCGTCGAGCAGGTCCTCCAGCGAGACATGCCGGCGCTGCGCGTCGACCCGGGCCACCACGCCCTGGTGCCTGCCCGGCGGCGCCATGCCGTCCAGGCGCCTCGCGTCCACCTGCAGCACGCGCAGCTTCAGATTCTCGGCGAGTTTGATCAGCTCGCGCATGCGCGGATCGGCGCGCGCGCTGTCGCAATAGAGCTCGTGCACGCTTTTCGCGTCCAGGCGCAGGCGCGCAGTGATGGCATGAAAGCCGTGGATGAAACTGGTGCTGCTCACGCCTCAGCTCCGCTTCTTCTTCTTCGGCGCAGCGTCTTCGGCGAGGCGAAAATCGATTTTGCTCGAATCCAGGTCCACGCGCACGAGCTTCACCCGCACGCGGTCGGCGAGGCGAAAACGCCGTGCGCCGCGCTCTCCCAGCAGCTGGTGCCGGGCCGCATCGAAATGATAGTAGTCCTCGCCCAGCTCGGAGATGTGCACCAGGCCCTCGACGAAGACGTCGTCCAGCGCGACGAAAATGCCGAAGCCGGTGACTGCGCTGATCGATCCCGGGAATTCCTCGCCGATGCGGTCCTGCATGTAATAACACTTGAGCCAGGACTCGACGTCGCGCGTGGCCTCGTCGGCGCGGCGCTCGGTCATCGAGCAATGCTCGCCCAGTTCGCCCCAGTCGCCCGGGGTATAGACCTTGCCCGCGAGCGCGGCATTGATCGCGCGGTGCACCACCAGGTCCGGATAGCGCCGGATCGGCGAAGTGAAATGGGTGTAGGCCTCGTAGGCGAGGCCGAAATGGCCGACGTTTTCCGGGCTGTACTGCGCCTGTTTCAGCGAGCGCAACAATACCGTCTGCAGCAGCTGGATATCGGGCCGCCCTTTGATCCCGGCGAGCAGCTTGGCGTAATCCTTCGCGTGCGGGGTTTCGCCGCCGGTGAGGTCCAGGCCGAACTGCTTGAGGAAGATGCGCAGCGCCTCCAGCTTCTCCGGCGTCGGCCCCTCGTGCACGCGGTACAGCGCCGGATGCTTGCGGCTCTGCAGGAAATCGGAGGCGCAGACGTTGGCCGCGAGCATGCATTCCTCGATCAGGCGGTGCGCGTCGTTGCGCTGCGTCGCCACGATGTTCTCGATCTTGCCCTGCTCGTCGAACAGCATCTGCGTCTCGATGGTCTCGAAATCGATGGCGCCGCGCTTCTCGCGCGCCTTGGCGAGCACGTGATACAGCGCATACAGGTCCTGCAGATGCGGCACGAGCTGCGCCGGCACCGGTTCGCCTTTGGGGGGCTGCAGGCCGAGCGCGGCTGCGACGCGGTTGTAGGTCAGGCGCGCCTGCGAGCGCATCACCGCGGCATAGAAGCGATAGGGCCCGATCTCGCCCTGCGCATCCACGCTCATCTCGCACACCATGCACAGGCGATCCACGTTCGCGTTGAGCGAGCACAGGCCGTTGGAGAGCTTCTCCGGCAGCATCGGAATCACGCGGCGCGGAAAATACACCGAATTGCCGCGCTCGCGCGAGGCGAGGTCGAGCGCGTCGCCCGGGCGCACATAATGGCTCACGTCGGCGATCGCCACCCACAGGCGAAAACCCTTGCCTTCGCGCTTGCAATGCACGGCATCGTCGAAATCCTTTGCCGTCTCCCCGTCTATGGTCACCAGCGGCAGTTCACGCAGGTCCTCGCGTCCCTTGCAGTCGTTCGGGCGCACCTCGTCCGGCAGCTTCTCCGCCAGTCGCAGCGCGGCCCCCGCAAATTCGTAAGGCAGTTCGTGCTTGCGCAGCGCGATCTCGATTTCCATGCCGGGGTCGGCGTAATTGCCCAGCACTTCGACGATGCGCCCCGCGGGCTGCGCGTTCTTGTCCGGCTGGGCCACGATTTCCACCGTCACCACCTGACCCGGCGCAGCGCCCATGTCGGCGCCCGGCGGAATCAGGATGTCCTGGCTGATGCGCCGGTTCTCCGCCGCCACGAAGGCGACGCCGTGCGGTTTGTGCAGCCGGCCCACCAGGCGCGTGTTCGCGCGCGAAATGATTTCGACGATGGCGCCTTCCGGGCGCCCGCGCCGGTCGACGCCGCTCGCACGCGCCATGACGCGGTCGCCGTGCAGCACCTTGCGCATCTCCTTCTCGGACAGGAACATGTCCGGCCCGCCTTCGTCGGGCACGAGAAAACCGTAGCCGTCCGGATGTCCCTCGACGCGGCCGGCGACCAGATCGAGCTTGCCGGAGACCAGGATCGCGTCGCGCCGATTGCGCATGATCTGGCCCTCGCGCTCCATCGCGCGCAGCCGCCGGCGGAAGCTGTCGACCTCGTCCGGCTCGATGTGCAGCACGCGGCACAGGTCTTCCTCCTGCACCGGAATGCCTTCCTTGGCCAGCGTGTCCAGTATCAGTTCGCGGCTGGGCAGCGGATGTTCGTAACGCTCGGCTTCGCGCGCGTAATGCGGATCGCGCGCGGAACGCGCGACGGGACGTTTAGGGTGTTTCTGCGTTGACAAAATTCTTGATTCCTATAGAATTGCGCACCTTGTGCCCAGGTGGCGGAATTGGTAGACGCACATGGTTCAGGTCCATGCGGTGGCGACACTGTGGGGGTTCGAGTCCCTTCCTGGGCACCAAAGGCGCTGAGACTGCATTTTAGCTTAATTCTCAGTCCTTTATATCTCAGAATCGCAAGGCGCGCAGTCCGTTCGCGATTCCGGCAGTGCAGACGCTGCCTCCGGTTCATCTGCCTCTTGGCGAATTCGCGCCACGCATTCTTCGGCCCGCCCGCTGCAATTTGCGCGACGCGGCGCACGCGTATCCCCGGGGCACCGCCGCGCATAACCGCGTTGCGCTTGAAATAATCGATGCAGCGCTTACTTGCAGAT
>JAKAIH010000135.1 GCA_021825225.1 Pseudomonadota bacterium | reverse complement strand
CGCCCATCCACACCGTATCGGCCGGGCCTTTGCCTGCGCCCCAGGGCGCGGCCCGGCTGCGGTCGATGTTGGCCGCAAGCGCGCGCACGCGCTCCGGTTCGAGGAAGCTTTGCGCATCGACCGTCATATATGCCGGATCGGTGATGCAGCGGTCGCGGATTGCGAACGCCTGCTTCGTGGCTTCCACGCAGAGGTGCACGTAATCCGCACCCGCGGGATCGAGCGCGCCGACTTCGAGTACGTCGAGAATGCCGAGGATCAGCAGCGACACCAGCCCTTGCGTGGGCGGCGTCATGTTATACAGCGTACCCAAGGTATGCTTCAGCGCGAGGGGCATGCGCCATTGCGCCTGATGCCGGCGCAGGTCGGCGAGCGCGAGCGGGCTGCCGGCCGCAGCGAGGTCGCGCGCGAGCGATGCCGCCAGTTCGCCGCGGTAGAAGTCGTCCAGCCCCGCCTGGGCCAGTTGCCGCAAAGTGCTGCCCAGGCGCGGCTGCAGGAACACGCTGCCGATTGCAGGCGGCGCCCCGTCGACCAGATAAGTCGCGTCGAAGCCGTGCACGCCTTTGAGGCCGGCGAGCTTGGCCGCAGTGGTCGCATTCTGGCTGCGGGTGACCGCGATGCCGTTCTCGGCGCTATGGATGGCGTCGGCAAACAGGCGGGTCAGCGGCAGCTTGCCGCCGAGTTCCTCGCTGCTGAATTCGTAGGCAGCCTGCCAGCCGGAGATGGTGCCGGCGACGGTGTTGGCGGCGACGCCGCCGCGAAACGGGATGCTCTTGGTAATCCCGCGTTCGGTGTACCACGCGACGGAGGCGGCAGCCGCGGACGCGCCGCAGGCGTCAATGGCGCGCGGCGCCTGTCCGGGGACGTGGATCAGCCAGAACGCGTCGCCGCCGATGGAATTCATGTGCGGATAGACCACGGCGATGTTCGCCGCGGCGGCGATCATGGCCTCGATTGCATTGCCGCCTTCGCGCAGCACGGCGAGAGCGGCCTGTGCTGCGAGCGCATGCGGCGCCACGGCCATGCCGCGGGTACCACGTATGGAATTGAACACGGTAGATTCGGAGCTAAAAAAGTGGGGCGATTCTACAGCAAGGAAGGCAGGGGTTAGGCGAAGGGCGCGAGCTTCTTAGCTTTGCGTCCATGGCAGGCCGGCGGCGCGCCAACCGCCCAGGCGGTTGCGTTGGCCGGCGGGGTCTTTGTCGCCCTCGAAACCCTGCAGCACATTGTAGGCATGGGCGTAGCCGCACCGGGTCAAGGCGATGGCGGCATGGTGCGAGCGCACGCCGCTGCGGCACAGAAGCATGACAATCGCGCTTTTGTTTACCAGCGCCTCGAACTGGGCGATGAAATCCAGATTGCGCCCGCCTCCCGGCCAGCTGCTCCATTCCACCAGGACGCTGCCCGGCACGCTGCCGACCCATTCCAGTTCGGCGCGCGTACGCACGTCGACCAGCCGGGCCTCGGGCAGGGTTTGCATCAGGGTATGCGCTTCGGCGGGCAGCAAGGCGCCGGCGTAAGGCAGTTTCAATTCCCGGCCGCGCTCGTGTGCCGCGGCGAGCATTTTTTGCGCAGACTGCATAATTCCTGAGGAGGAGTCGTGATCTAGCGGGAGCGGAAGTATAAGCGAAGCAAGTCGGGCCCGGGACTCGCGCTGGCCCGGAGAACGCGCAAAAAATCGCAGTGAAATCACAACTCGATCGGTGCGCACCACATTGGTGCGCGCTTTGCTCATTCGCACCACAAAGGGGCATCGCTGCCTCTGTTAACAATCGAACTTTGCTTGTGGCACAATACTCTGCTCGAATTTCGTCGGATGGCATGCTTTCTGCTGTATTACCCTCCGTTTCGCGTAATCCATTGTCATTAACCACCGCATCTTGAGGAGATTTAAATGGCTATGTCCCCAGCCGACGTACTGAAGCAGATGAAGGACAAGGAGGTGAAGTTCGTCGATTTGCGCTTCACCGACACCCGCGGCAAGGAACAACACGTGTCGGTTCCGGCCAAGCAATTCACCATGGAGAAGTTCGAAGACGGCCACGCCTTCGACGGCTCGTCGATCGCCGGCTGGAAAGGGATCGAAGCCTCCGACATGCTGCTCATGCCCGAAGCCGATACCGCACGCCTGGATCCGTTCACCGACGAGACCGTGCTCAACATCACCTGCGATGTGATCGAGCCTTCGGACGGCAAGGGTTACGACCGCGATCCGCGCTCGCTCGCCAAACGTGCAGAGGCTTATCTCAAGTCCACCGGCCTGGGCGACACCGCCTACTTCGGTCCCGAGCCCGAGTTCTTTGTGTTCGATTCCGTCACCTGGAGCGTGGACATGTCCGGCTGTTTCGTGAAAATCGATTCCGAAGAAGCCCCGTGGTCGACCGGCAAGGAGTACGAGGGCGGCAACATGGCCCACCGCGCACCGGTGAAGGGCGGTTACTTTCCGGTGCCGCCGGTGGATACGCTGCAGGACATGCGCAATGCCATGTGCCTGGCGATGGAGCAGCAGGGCGTCGAAGTCGAGGTGCATCACCACGAAGTGGCCGCACCCGGGCAATGCGAAATCGGCACCAAATTCGAGAAGCTGATCAAGCGCGCCGACTGGCTGCAGATCCTCAAGTACACCGTGTGGAACGTGGCCCACTCCTATGGCAAGACCGCGACTTTCATGCCCAAGCCCGTAGTCGGCGACAACGGTTCGGGCATGCACGTGCACCAGTCGATTTGGAAGGGCGGCGAAAACATGTTCGCCGGCAACAAATACGCCGGCCTGTCCGATTTCGCCCTGTACTACATCGGCGGCATCATCAAGCACGCCAAGGCGCTGAACGCGATCACCAATCCCGGCACCAACTCCTACAAGCGCCTGGTGCCCGGTTTCGAAGCGCCGATCAACCTCGCGTATTCGTCGCGCAATCGTTCGGCGGCCTGCCGCATTCCCTATGCCACCAACCCCAAGGGGCGCCGCGTCGAAGTGCGCTTCCCCGACCCGACCGCCAACCCCTATCTCGCCTTTGCCGCAATGCTGATGGCAGGCCTGGACGGCGTACAGAACAAAATTCACCCCGGCGATCCGATCGACAAGAACCTGTACGACCTGCCGGCCTCGCAGGCGAAGAAAGTGCCGAACGTCTGTTCTTCGCTGGAAATGGCGCTGGAGCACCTGGAGAAGGATCACGAGTTCCTGACTCGCGGCGGCGTATTCTCCGAGGGCATGCTCGACGCCTACATCGCGCTCAAGATGGAAGAAGTTACGCGCTTCCGCATGACCACACATCCGCTCGAGTTCGATATGTACTACAGCAGCTGATTGCGCGGCTGAACGAAAAGAGGCGGGCAGGTTCCCGCCTTTTTTCGTCTTTTGCCCGCGCCGCGGGACGGTGCGTATTGGTCGAGATGAGAGTTAGGCCAAAAGCGATTTGAAATCAGCCGGATATTGGCATAGACTTAAACTTCCTTCTCAACGGCCTCGGTATCATGGTTCTTGGCATCAAACGATATTTGGGATTGGCCGCCCTGATCAGCGGCGCGCTGTCGCTGCCCGCGTGGGGCGACACGTTCAAATGCATCGATGCGAACGGCCGCGCCACCTACACCAACATCAAGGAAGAAACCAGGGGCAAGAACTGCACCGTGGTGATGCGGGAGATTTCCGTGGTTCCGGCCATCCCGCCGGCGCGTGCCGCCAAGGCCGCGCCTTCGCCGGCGGATTTTCCAAGAGTGGATCCGGCCACCCAAAAAAGCCGCGATGAAGGCAGGCGCAGGATTTTGGAAGACGAACTCAGCAGCGAGGAGAAAGCGCTGGGACAAGCCAAGACGGAACTCGCCCAGCAGGAATCCGTGCGCAGCGGCAACGAAAGGAACTACCAGAGAGTGCTCGACCGCTTGCAGCCCTACAAGGACAAGGTCGAGCGGCACGAGAAGAACATTGAGGCGCTGAAAAGAGAGCTCAACAGCGTCAAATAGGAAATCGTAGCAAAATGATTTTTGCTACCGTCCGGCTTAGGGGAGCACAAGGGGACATCTCCCCGCGTTTAGTTAAAGGCCGCAGACGGGTTTCTCGCAGGCGCGGCGAATACGCCGTCGCGTCCGGTTTCGCATTAACCGTTCCGCACTGATCCGATGTCCGCCAGCCTCTTTTCCGGTCTCGATCTGCTCGCCACCCCGGTCATCCTGGTGGACGACGATTTGCGCGTCGTGCACGTCAATCAGGCGGCCGAAGACCTGTTCGCGTTCAGCCTGAAGAACGTAATGGGCCAGCCCCTGGCGCAATTGTTCACCGATGCGGACGAACTCATCGCCAGCCTCAACGGGGCATTGGGGCACAATTGGAGTTACACCGGTTGCGAACTCACTCTGACGCGCCCGGCACAGGCAAGCCTGCACCTGAATTGCCTGATCACGCCGACCGAGACCAATGCCGCGCGCTTTCTGATCGAATTTCGTCCGATGGAACAGCAGCTCAGGCTCGCGCGCGAGCAACGGCAGATGGATCAGCAACAGGCAAACCGTGAGCTCATCCGCAATCTCGCGCATGAAATAAGAAATCCCCTTGGCGGGCTGCGCGGCTCGGCGCAGCTGCTGGAGCGCGAACTCGAACGGCCGGAGCTGCGCGAATACACCCAGGTCATCATCAAGGAAGCCGACCGGTTGCAGGCGCTGATGGACCGGCTGCTTACGCCGCATCGTCCGCCGCAGCCCGCTCTGCTGAATATCCACGAAGTCCTGGAGCGGGTCAGAAGCCTGGTGCTGGCCGAGTTTCCGGACGGTATCCACATCGAGCGCGACTACGACGCCAGCCTGCCCGATCTGTATGGCGACAAGGAACAGCTGATTCAGGCGGTGCTCAACGTCGCGCGCAACGCGGCGCAAGCCCTCCAGGGGAAAGGGGAGATCGAATTCCGCACGCGCGCCGCGCGCCAGGTGACACTGGCCAAGCAGCGCTATAAGCTGGCATTAGAATTGCAAGTGGTAGACAACGGCCCGGGAATTCCGGAGGAGTTGCGCGAGCGGATTTTCTATCCTCTGGTGTCGGGCCGCGACGGCGGCAGCGGACTGGGGCTGACTTTGTCGCAGACGTTCGTGCAGCATCACCATGGCACGATCGAATGCGAAAGCAAGCCCGGCCGCACCTGCTTTACGATCATGCTACCACTGGAGTGAATGGGCAATGGCGACGAGCGAAGTCTGAGGGCGGAGTTCCTCCGCGTCTGAGCATTCGCCGCTTTCCATTGTTCGCCACCACGATATGAAACCGATCTGGGTCATAGACGACGACCGCTCGATACGCTGGGTGTTTGAGAAGGCCCTGGCGCGCGAGGGCATACCTTACAAGACTTTCTCCGGGGCACAGGAGGCGCTGGATGCACTGGAACAGGGCGCGCCGCAGGTGCTGGTATCCGACATCCGCATGCCCGGCGCTACCGGCCTGGACCTGCTGCAAGCCGTAAAACAACGCCATCCCGGGCTGCCTATCATCATCATGACCGCCTATTCGGACCTCGAGTCGGCGGTGGCGGCATTCCAGGGCGGGGCGTTCGAGTATCTGCCCAAGCCCTTCGACGTGGATCAGGCGGTGGAACTGATACGCCGCGCCATAGGCGAGAGCATACGCGAAGCCGAGGGCGAGGAGGCGCGGGAGAGCACGCCCGAAATCCTCGGCCAGGCGCCATCGATGCAGGAAGTATTTCGCGCCATCGGCAGATTGTCGCAATCCAACGCCACGGTACTGATCACCGGCGAGTCCGGCACCGGTAAAGAGTTGGTGGCTCTGGCGCTGCATCGCCATTCCAGCCGCGCGGCGAAACCCTTCGTCGCCATCAACACCGCGGCGATGCCCAAGGATTTGCTCGAATCGGAATTGTTTGGGCACGAGCGCGGCGCCTTCACCGGCGCGCAGGCGATGCGCCGCGGGCGCTTCGAGCAGGCCGAGGGCGGCACGCTGTTCCTCGACGAAATCGGCGACATGCCGGCAGAGTTGCAGACGCGCCTGTTGCGCGTGCTCTCGGACGGCCAGTTCTACCGCGTCGGCGGCCACCAGCCGATCCGGGCGAACGTGAGGGTGATCGCTGCCACGCACCAGGATCTGGAAGAGCGCGTGCGCCAGGGCTTGTTCCGCGAAGACCTGTTCCACCGACTCAACGTGATCCGGCTGCGCCTGCCGAGTCTGCGCGAGCGGCGCGAGGACATAGCCTTGCTGGCGAAACACTTCCTTGCCAAAAGCGCGCGCGAGCTGGGAACAGAGGGAAAACGTCTGTCGACGGAGGCGATGAATTACCTCGCGGCGCAGGATTTCCCGGGCAATGTGCGCCAGCTGGAGAACCTGTGCCACTGGCTGACGGTGATGGCGCCTACGCAGACCATAGAAGTGGCCGATCTGCCGGCGGAACTCAAGCTCGCTGGCGGCAAGGCCGCAGAATCGGATTGGGTCGGTGCACTGGAGCGCGAGGTCGAGCGCGCTTTTGCGCGCGGCGAAAGTGCGGTCCTGGACAAGTTTGCGCAGGCCTTCGAAAAAGCCCTCATAGGCAAGGCCCTCGCGCGCACCGGCGGAAGGCGTATCGAGGCGGCGAATCTGCTCGGCATGGGCCGTAACACCATCACGCGCAAGATCACCGAATTGGGGCTGGAAACCAAGGGCGAACCAGACGAGACCGTCTGAGCGGCGCCGTTCGTGATGAGCGATATTGACGCTGACTACGTCGAGTTTCGCACCCTGCCTGCTTACGAGCTGATCGACTGATCCTGGTTCAGATGCCGATTTCCGCCACGACCGGCGCATGGTCGGACGGACGCTCGTTGCGGCGCGGTTCGAGGTCGATCGAGCATCTGGTGCAGCTCCCTGCAAGGCCGGGACTGAGCAAAATGTGGTCGATGCGCAGGCCGAGGTTGCGCTTGAAGCCGTTCATGCGGTAATCCCACCAGGTGTAGGATTTCTCCGGCTGCTCGAACAGGCGAAAGCTGTCCTTGAAGCCGAGATCGAGCAGGCGGCGGAAGGCTTCGCGCTCCGGCGGGCTAACCAGGACCTGCCCTTCCCAGGCCTTCGGATCGTGGACGTCGCGATCCTCCGGCGCGATGTTGTAATCGCCCAGGACCGCGAGCCGGGGGTGCAGGGCCAGTTCCCGCTCCAGCCAGGCGCGGAACGCGGCGAGCCAGCCGAGCTTGTAGCTGTACTTGTCCGAGCCCACGCTCTGGCCGTTTGGCACATAGGCGCAAACCAGGCGTGCGCCGCCGATGTCCGCACTGATGACCCGGCG
>JAKAIH010000134.1 GCA_021825225.1 Pseudomonadota bacterium | reverse complement strand
CCACCAGACCCAGCAGACCCAGCAGACCCAGCAGACCCAGCAGACCCAGCAGACCCAGCAGACCCAGCAGACCCAGCAGACCCAGCAGACCCAGCAGACCCAGCAGACCCAGCAAGCCAAGCAGTCAGATAAGACCAACGGGACCAAGCAGGCCAACCGGACCAACCGGACCGTGGTTACCAACGCCCGTTTGCGCCAGGAGTTGAATTCCGACCCTTACGGCTACAGCCGACGCATTGATGTCCGCGAGACGGTGGCGACCACCCTGGGGCACGGCCTGAAAAAAAGCATGGCCATCAAGACCGGATTCTTCGAGCAGAAGAACGGCAACCGCCGCGAGGTCCATGGGACAAAGCAGCTCACGATAAGTACCCTCACCCGCGCCATGTTTGACAATGCCGAGGCCTTTGCGTCCGTGCAGCGCGTGAGCGCCACCCAGCAGCTCCAGAATGGCGCCGTGAAAAAAGTCGCCAATATAAAGTGGACCGATTACTACGATGATCAACTTCGCTATCTGGGGTCCCGTTCGGAAAACATTACATGCATCGCGAAGACCAGTCGCAAATACCCCGACTCGGTAAAAGCCGGCGACTTTGGGCTGATTGGCATGGCGGCCTGTTACGCCCCCGGGCACGAGCAGCGCCCCATCAGGACGCACACCCTATCTTACGCGGTCCGGTATGTAACAACTGGCGGATTGCTCCTGCGCGTACAGACCGACATGAAGAATGACGTCACGGGCGAGCAATGGACCGTCTCCCAGGACTACGAATTTCCGCCGCACGGCAATATCGCATTTGCCGGGTTTGGTATGGCTTTCGAGTCACCCCACGGCGAGAACTTGAACCTGGACGTCGAGGATTGACGCGCGCGTCGCATCATTTACCCAGGCACCAAAAGGATCGGCGCTGGTGCACGGCAATTTCATTGGAGAATACATGACCAAACTCAAAGCCTGGACCCTTTTCGCGTTTCCGGCCGCATTGGCGGCGTGTGGCGGCGGCGGGGATACCAGCAGCATTTCCGCCAACCGCATGGACGCCAACAGCAACGCAGGCTCCACCGACAAGACCGACCGCACCCACGACTCGCGCAGTGCCACAAGCACCGGCCACACAGACGCCGCATCCCATGAGCTCCCGCTGTGGGTAGTACGTGGCGGCGGGCAGGATACGAACAGCATTCCCGTCAACCGCATGGACGCCAACAGCAACGCAGGCTCCACCGACAAGACCGACCGCACCCACGACTCGCGCAGTGCCGCAAGCACCGACCACACGAACGCCGCATCCCATCGGCGCCCACCGTTGGCAGCACCTGGCGGCGGCCGGCATACGAGCGTCACTGCCGTCAACCGCATGGACGCCAACAGCAACGCAGGCTCCACCGAAAAAACGCACCGCGCGAGCGACTTCGGGGGCGCCGCCGACGTCGACCCAGCAAACGATCCATCCAAGGCGGGTCAACCCGACACTCAAGGCAGCGCATCCGGGGCAGGTACGGGCGAGCCGAACCGCGACGCGGCCTCGACGGCGGATGCGACTTACAAGGTCCACGCCGCCATGCGGAATTTATTCACAGCCGGTTTCCAAAAGACGCTGACCATTCGGCATGGAGCCTTCGACGGTGATTTCAATACGCCTGGGCTGGGTGGCACCATGGAAATTCAGGCGGATCCGCTTCTGGCGCAGGCTGAAGCCTGGCGCGCCACGTTTCAAATCACGCTGCAAGCAGAATTCCAGCACTCCGATCGCCGCTTCTTCACCGTCCATCGCACGAGTGATACATACAGCCCGTCACTTGATTATATGGAATTGATGCACCCGATTCTGAAATGCGTTACCGAACATGCGCCAGGCTTCCCCCGTTCAATAAAGGCCGGCGCGCAGGGTTTGATTGCGAATGCCGCATGCCACGTTCCCGGCAAGCCTCATGAGGTGCGCGAAACCTACGCGATCACGTATACCGCCCACGCCGCTCCAGGCGGGAAATTGCATTTTAAAATGAAGCGTCGGACCGAAGACAAGAAAGAGCATGCCGTCACGACAGATATTTATGATTACATGATCGAACCGAATGGCACGGCTGAATTGTACGGCGCCAGGATGATCCATCAGACGGCGGGGAACACTGATTACGACGTGACAGCCAATTGAGTATGTTGAAGTGACGCGCGCATGTCTTTTTGCGCGATACCCCACGCGGCCGACGTCATCATCGCGTCGGCTGCAACCCTACGCTCACGGCAAGCGGCCATGCGCGGCCTCATGAATCTGCGCGCTGAGCGCATCGAGCCGCGCCAGGAAGCGGCTCAGCTCCGCGTACAGCTCGGCCACACGCTCGCGCACGTCCACCATGCCGCCGGACTGCGCTCCCGTCAGCAGCTCGCCGCCGAGCTGGTGCAGGCGCTCATGCGCCTTGCCCAGCGCGCTGAAGCCGGGCAGCGCGCCATAGCGCTCGCCACCCACCGTCCGATACCAGTGACCGAAGCGCGTCAGCGCCAGGTCCAGCCCCGCTTCGCGTTCGTTGCGCGCACCGCCGGCGGCTGCCGCGACGTCTTCGCACCAGGCGCGGTGGATGCGCGCGGCGACGCCCAGCGGCAGGTCGGCGCGCTCAGGCGGGCGCGCCCCATCGCGCCACGCGCCCTGACCCTGCCAGTGCTGCCGCCATGACGCGAAGGCGGCGGCCGGCATCGGGCGCGCGATGCCGAAGCCCTGCGCCCGCCGGCAGCCGAGCAGCAGCAGCATCGCGCCGTGCTCCAGGGTCTCGACACCTTCGGCGATGACCGGGTGGTGGAAGGCCTGCGCCAGCCGCACGACGCCGTCGACGATCTCCAGATCGCTCGCGTCCTCGAGCATTCGGGTGACGAAGGATTGGTCGATCTTCAGCATCTCGACGGGCAGCTTGCGGAAGTAATGCAGCGACGCGTAGCCGGTGCCGAAGTCATCGAGCGCGAAGCGCACCCCCATGCGCCGGCACTCGCGCATCGTGCGCTCTGCCTGCACGATGTCGCCCAGCGCCGCGCTCTCCAGGATCTCCAGTTCGAGCAGATCGGCGGCGACCTCCGGATGCCGTTGCAAGGCCGCGCGCAAACGCTCGGCAAAGTCCGGCTGCAACAACTGCGGCGCGCTGACGTTGACGCTGACCACGCCGCGCCAGCCGCCCTGCTGCCAGGAGCCCATCTGGCGCAAGGCGTGCTCGAGCACCCAGCCGCCGAGCTCGAGCTCCATCTCGGTGCCGCCCAGGAAGTCCAGGAACGCTGCCGGCGCCAGCAAACCCTCGTCGGGGTGATGCCAGCGAATCAACGCCTCGACGCCGAACACCTCGCCGCTGAGCAGGTCGACCTTGGGCTGGTAGTACAACTCGAACTGGCCTTCGTCGAGCGCGCGGCGCAACTGCTGCAGCCGCTGGCGCCGCAACCTGACCTGCTTGTCCTGCTGGGCGTCGAACAGGTGGTAGCGGCCCCTGCCGGATTCCTTGGCGCGGTACATGGCCTGGTCGGCGTGGCGCAGCAGGGTATCGGCGTCGGGCTCGTCGGGCGGGCACATCGCAATGCCGACACTGGCCGACACGCTGACCGTGACACCGCCCGCATCGACCGGACGCGCCACCGCCGCGAGCACGCGTTCGACGATCGCGGTGCATTCGTCGACGTCGAGCAGGTCGGCCAGCAGCAGCACGAATTCGTCGCCGCCGAGCCGGGCCACCGTATCGTTGGCGCGCAACAGCGCGTCGAGGCGCGCACCGATCTCGAGCAGCAGCCGATCGCCGGCTTCGTGCCCGTAGCGGTCGTTCACCGGCTTGAAGCCATCCAGGTCGAGATAGCACACGGCGAGCTGGCGCGTGCTGCGCTGCTGGTGCACGACGGCGCGTGCGAGGCGCTCCGCCAGCAGCCGTCGATTGGGAATGCCGGTGAGGACGTCGTAGTAGGCGATGCGGTTGAGCTCGTCCTCGTGCTGCTTGATGACACTGATGTCGGAGAAGATGCCGACGAACTGCCTGGTGGCGCCAGCGTCGTCACGCACCGCCGAAATCGCGAGCAACTCGGCGTAGAGCTCACCGCTCTTGCGCCGATTCCAGACTTCGCCGCTCCAGACTCCCTGTTCGCGCAGCGCGCTCCACATCTGCGCGTAGAACTCGGGCCCGTGCCGTCCGGAAGCAAACACGCGCGGCGTCAAGCCGATGATCTCGTCCTTGCGGTAGCCGGTGATGCGACTCAGCGCCGGATTGGCGTCGGTGATCACGCCCCGCGCATCGGTGATCAGGATCCCCTCGTAGCTGCTCTCGAACACGCCCGCGGCGACGCGCAGCTGCGCCTCGGCACGGCGACGCTCGGTGACGTCGTGCACGATCGAGTACACCAGACGGCGACCGCCGACCTCGGCCGGGCCCGAATACACCTCGACGTCGCGCGTCTCGCCCGACGCGAGCCGATGGCGGAAGTTGAAATACAGCCGCTGTTCGGCCTTGGCGCGCTGCATCTCGCGCGCGATCTCGTCCCTGCTCTGGCAGTTGAGCTCGAAAATCCGCATCGACTGCAATTGCTCGCGCGAATAACCGTAGAACGCCGCGGCCGCCGGGTTGGCGTCGACGATCGCGCCGCTGTCCGGATCGACCGCCAGTTTCACCGCGGTGTTGATCTCGAAGAACTGCCGGTAGCGCTGCTCGCTGGCCGCCAGCGCCGCCGACGCGCGCTTGCGCGCGGTGATGTCGCGCGACGCGGCGTACAGATAGGCCACGCCTTCGAGGCGGATGCCCTTCGCACTGATCTCGACGTCGAGCACATGGCCGTCGTGGTGCCGGTGGCGGGTCTCGAACACCGCGCTGCCGGCGCTGGCGAGCAGGTCGCGATTGCGCGCGTCGATCGTGGCCCAGGTGTCGCCCACGTCCCAGTCGCGCACGTTCAGATGGCCGAGGGCGCGCGCGTCATAGCCGAGCATGTCGAGAAAGGCCGCGTTGGCCTCCACCAGCAGCCCCGCTGCGTCGAGCACGTGGATGCCGTCGCTGGCGGTCTGCAGGATGGTCTTGAAGCGCAAGCGCTCGTGCTCGAGCTCGCGGTGGATGCGCTTGCGCTCGCTGATGTCCAGGCCCATCGTGATCAGGTACTTGGGCGCGCCGGCGGCGTCGCGCAGCACCGCGTTCGACCAGGCGAAACTGCGCCGCTCGCCGCTGCGGCCGATCCAGTCGTTGTCGTAGGTGGCCGGCGCCGCTCCGTCGAGCAGACCCTGAAACACACGCTCGACCCCATCGCGCTGCTCGGCTGGCAGGAACTGGCGCCAGCAGAACGGGCGGTCGCGTACCTCGTCGAAGCCGTAGCCGGAAGCGGCCTCGGCCGCCTTGTTGAAGCGGATGATCGCGCCTGAACGATCCAGCACCAGGCCCACGCTGCCGACCGCATCGAATATCGCCGCGCTGAACTGGCGCTGTTCGTTCAACTCCTCGGTGCGCTGCGCGACGGCGCGCTCGATCGAGGCCAGCCGCAAGGCGCGCTGGCGCACGTAGAAGCCCCACAGCACGGCCGCCAGCACGCCGAGCACGAACACCGCGGTGCTGCCCGAGCGGTTCGGCAGGTAGGCGCCTGGCGCCGCGCGTGCGCTGACGCTCCAATGCCGGCCGGCGACGCCGATCGTGCCGACGCGCCAGGCCGGGTCGGCCCCCGTCGCGAGCGCCTCCGGCACGCCACGCTTCGGATAGAGCAGGCTCATACCGGGCGGCGCGTCATCGTCGCGCACCTGCAGCCGGATGCGCGCGGCGTGCCGTGCATGGCGGCCTTCGATCAGATCGCCGACGCGGAACACCGCGAGCACGAAACCGAGCAGGCGGCGCCGGCGCGCCGCGGCCGTCGGCGGCGCCACGCCCCCGGCGTACACCGGCCGGAACACCAGGAAACCGTATTGATCCGACGTTTCCTGCACCAGCGTGATGCGCTCGGTGGCCACCATCGCCGCCGTGTTCATCGCCCGCGTCAGCGCGGCGCGCCGCTGCGGATTGGAGCCGACGTCGTAGCCGACGGCTTTCTGGTTGCCGGCCAGCGGTTGGACGTAATACACCGGGTAGAAATCGTCGCGCCCGGCCGCCGGCACGAGCGCGCCGCCCGGTTCGCGCTGGGTGATGGCGAAATGGGCAAGGCCGTCGCTCCGGGCCTGCGCCAAAAAATCGGCGCGCTGGTCGCTGCGTACCCGAGGGATCCACTCCAGGGCCTGGATCGGCACGCCTTGCGCGAGGAGCGGCGTCGTCAGCCGCGTGAACTGCACGCGTGATACGTCCCCGGCCGAAGCATCGTAGTAGGCCCCCAGCGCACGCAGATTGGCCAGCGCTGCATCGACCCGCTCGGCCACCTCGGCCAGGCGTTCGCGCGCAGCATCGCGAAACCCGGCCTCGGCGATGCGATCCTCGTGCCCGCGCACCAGCGCACCGAACGCGAGCACGATCAGCAGCGCGGGCACGAAGGCGCGCAGCCAGGGCGCCACGTGCCGCTCCCCCAGGAACTCAAGCAGCGCGCGCATCGCCGGCCGGGGCGTGCCCCGCAACGCATTCAGCGCCGCCGACGCGCCGGCCGCGCGTGGCCGCCTCGTCCTTGGGTCGGGTGGCAAGTCTCATACGTTCACATGTTTCAGCGCAATGGCCGCGACGCCGCGGCGATGACGCCAGCCTGCGCAGCACGCGCCTGAGTATATGAACCGCCAAGTACGATTGACACGCCGTGACCAGCACGCCACGCTTTGCGTCGCCCAAGCTTGTCGGCGATCAAAGCGACCGACGATGCCGGCCCCGCCGCCGCAGCCCCAGCGCGTGGCGCTGGGCACGTGTCAGCGGGTCAGTGTTCGTCCCGCTCCGCCGCGTGCAGCGGCACGAAGCTCCACAGCACGCCGAGCGTGACCTCATCGTCCATGCCCGGGCGCTGCAGCCGGAACACCGAGAACAGCCCGTAGTTGCTGCGCGTGGTGTTGCCCCGCAGGTACGCGCGGGTGGCGCCGGGCAGCGTGCCCGAGACCAGCCCGGCCACACCGCCGCCGCCTTCGAGGCGCTTGAGTTCGTGCGTGGCGTAGGCGTCGGTGCCGGGGTTGCCCAGCGCGAACAGCGCGACCAGCGCGGCCGCGCCGGCGAACAGTTGGATCGGTTTCATCGTGGGAGATCTCCTCGAGCGCCAGCATAACGGCGCCGCAAACCGCGCCAAACGGGCTAGTCCACTGCATCAGGGAAATGGCACCCCCCGTGTGGCCCCAGGCCTGCCCAATCAAGGCGCAGGGCACAGATCGGAA
>JAKAIH010000133.1 GCA_021825225.1 Pseudomonadota bacterium | reverse complement strand
CAATGCTGAGCCATGACGCTGGTGTGCTGTGCGCGCCTACCGCCTTCGGCAAGACGGTTGCGGCGGCAGCGATGATCGCCAAGCGTGGCGTAAACGCCCTGGTACTTGTGCATCGCACCGAACTGCTCAAACAGTGGCGGGAGCGTCTGCAGGCCTTCCTCGGCATCGGCAAGGGCGTGATCGGCACAATTGGCGGCGGCAAAACCAAGCCCACAGGGAAGATCGACATCGCGGTGATGCAGTCTTTGTCACGGCAGGGCGAAGTGAATTCGCTGGTCGAGAACTACGGTCACGTCATCGTGGACGAGTGCCACCACGTCGGCGCGGTGTCATTCGACGCCATTCTGAAGTGCACCAAGGCGAAATACGTGCTCGGCCTGACCGCCACGCCGTTCCGCCGCGACGGCCAGCAACCGATCATCTTCATGCAATGTGGCCCGATTCGGCACACGGCAGCGAAACCTGCAGGTGCCCCGCACGACCTGGAGGCGGTGCCGTATTCGTTACACGCACGGATCGACCTCCCGACCGATGCCGGAATTCAGGATGTGTTCCGGCACCTCGCCAACGATCAGGCCCGCACGACCGCAATTTCCGGCGAAATCGAATACGCCTTCAGCCAAGGCCGCAAGGTGCTGGTGCTGACCGAACGCACCGACCATCTCGATGCCATCGCGGTGGCTTTGGACGGAAAGATTCCGCCACCGTTAGTTCTGCACGGCAGGATGTCACGAAAGCAGCGAGCGGCGCTTATTGGGCAACTCGAGGCTCTACCACCGGAAGCTCCGCGCGTCCTGCTCGCGACCGGCAAGCTGGTAGGGGAGGGCTTCGACCATCCTCCTCTGGACACCCTGGTTCTGGCGATGCCGGTTTCGTGGAAGGGGACCTTGCAGCAATACGCCGGGCGCCTGCATCGAGAGCATGCGACCAAGACTGACGTGCGGATCATCGATTTCGTCGACATGGGCCACCCGGCACTACTACGGATGTGGGAGAAACGCAAGCGCGGATACAAGGCTATGGGGTATCGAATCAAGGAGTGGCCTGCCATGAACAAAAATGGAACTTGTCATTTATGAATAGGAAGAGCAAAACGGTCAAGGCAGAACCCAAGCTGGCCCGAACGCATGCGCCGAGCGGTCTTGCGCCGGTCGACTGGCAGCGTGCCTTGCGCCGGCAATTCGGACGCGAGCAGATGTTCGGGCTGGAGAATCTCGGGGAAGAGCCGTTCTTCTCCGAGTTCCGCGTAAGCAATTCGGAATCCAAGTCCAAGTACTATGTGGCGATCCGCGGGGGGCGTCCGGGCGACAACTTCTGTGCCTGCCCTGACTACGCAACCAACGAATTGGGCACCTGCAAGCACATCGAATTCACACTGGCCCGACTGGAAAAGAAGCGCGGCGCCAAAGCGGCATTTTCCCGCGGCTACCAGCCTGCGTTTTCGGAACTGTATTTGCGCAATGATGGCGGGCGCTCGGTCCATTTTCGCGCTGGCACGGATTGTCCACCGGTGGTGGCGAAGGCGGCTGCGGCCTTGTTCGACGTATCCCGAAGCTCGAGGTTAGCAGAGGATCATTTCGACCAACTGGAGCGCTTTCTCGCCATCGCGGCGAAGTCAGGACACGAATTGCGCGCGTATGACGACGCGCTCGATTTCATCGCCGGCAACAAGGATGCGGCGCGGCGTACCGAGGCGCTCGATGAGATGTTCCCACGCGGCGCTTCCGATCCTCGCCTGATTAAGCTGCTCAAGGTGCCGCTATACTCGTATCAGGCCGAAGGCGCTTTGTTTGCCGTGCGAGCCGGACGTGCGCTGATCGGCGACGAGATGGGCTTGGGCAAGACCATTCAGGCGATTGCGACAGCGGAAATTCTGGCGCGGCATTTCGGTGTGGCCAAGGTACTCGTGGTCTGCCCGACTTCGCTCAAGTATCAGTGGCAAAGCGAGATTCTTCGGTTCTCCGGCCGCTCATCGCGAGTGATCGCCGGTGGCCGTGCCCAGAGGCAAGAGGAATACGCGGAGGTGGATTTCTGCAAGATCACCAACTACGAGAAACTGAAGTCCGACTTCGACCTGATATCCGCATGGGCGCCGGAGCTTATGATCGTGGACGAAGCGCAGCGCGTCAAGAACTGGAACACCATCGCGGCAAAGGCGCTCAAGCGCATCGACAGCCCCTATGCCGTCGTGCTAACCGGCACGCCGCTGGAAAACAAGCTGGAAGAACTCATTTCCATTGTCCAGTTCGTCGACCAGCATCGCCTTGGACCGACATGGAAGCTGCTGCATGAGCATCAGGTCAAAGACGAAGCCGGACGTGTGACGGGCTACACCCGACTCGAGGGGATCGGCCAGACCCTGGCGCCGATCATGATCCGACGGCGCAAGTCCGAGGTGCTGCTTCAGTTGCCGAGGCGCACCGACCAGAACCTGTTGGTGCCGATGACCGAGATGCAGATGCTGTATCACGAGGAGAACGCGGACATCGTGGCAAAGATTGTCCAGCGCTGGCGCAAGACGAAGTTTCTCTCGGACCAGGACCAGCGACGACTCACCTGCGCCTTGCAGAACATGCGCATGTCGTGCAACAGCACCTACCTTCTGGACCAGGAAACCGACCACGGCGTCAAGGCCGATGAGTTGGCGGCGCTGTTTGAAGGTCTGTTCATCCAGCCGGACGCGAAAGCGGTGGTGTTCAGCCAATGGACGCGGACGCATGAAATCGTCATCCGCCGGCTCAAGGAGCGCGACATCGGATATGTCAGCTTCCACGGCGGCGTGCCGTCGGAAAAGCGCCCCGCGCTGGTGGAGCGCTTTCGCGACGATCCGGAATGCCGCGTCTTCCTGTCGACCGATGCCGGCAGCACCGGGCTCAACCTGCAACACGCCTCGACGCTGGTAAACATGGATCTGCCGTGGAATCCGGCGGTACTCGAACAGCGCATTGCGCGTATCCACCGCATGGGACAGAAGAACCCGGTGCGAATTGTCAACTACGTTTCCAAGGGAACGATCGAGGAGGGCATGCTGTCGGTGCTCTCTTTCAAACGCTCTCTGTCAGCGGGAATCCTCGACGGCGGCACAGGGGAGATATCGCTGGGCGGGTCTCGTCTCAACCGTTTCATGAAGGACGTGGAAAACGTCACCGGCCGCATAGGCGAGGGTGAGACAATGGCACCGGCGGAAGAAGCAGTCAATGTCGCTGCTCTTGCAGAGGAAGCGCCAGGCAGTGGAGCGACCGAGGAAACGAACATCGAAGCGGGTGGAACTGGACCAGGTGCAGCCGCAACCGAAACGGGAGAAGCGAGATCCGAGCCCTGGTCAGCATTATTGCGGTTCGGTGCGGAGTTGGTGTCAGCGCTGACCACGTCAGAGGATGGGGTGGTTGCCGTCCACCCTTGGGTCGAGCGCGACCCCGCCACTGGTGCGCGCAGCCTCAAGGTGCCGTTGCCACCACCGGAAACCATTAGACGGATTGCGGATGCCCTGTCGACAATTTCAAATGCTTTGCTAAGCGCGGGGGGCAAAGAGGAAACGCGTTGACTTTGGCGCTGACCTCGACCACCCGGCCGCTCGCGTTGCTGGTCACGTCGGCGACGCCGCCGGTCATGATCAATATGCACCGGCCGGCGATCTTGGTCGGCAGCGAACCGAGGATGCTCCAGCTGAGCGCGGCGGCGATGAACGCGGTCACCAGCGCCATCCAGAACCAGCCCAAGCCGGAGACGATCCACAACTCGCCCTCGAGTTTTTGCACCCAGCTCGCTTCGAGCGCAGACGCGGTCAGGGGCACGGCGGTTTGCTGGTCCATTTGATCCTTCTGTCGTTCCAGGCGAATGCCTGTTTTTTTGGCGCATTCTACACTGAGCGCGGGAAAAACTGCCGCCGCAGCGCGCAATGTCCGAGGCCGGGCGCAGCATCCTCGATCGAGCTGGGATGACGAATTCTGATAGTCACGCTTGACGTTAATCACGTTACGCGTTACTATTTATCGGTGGCGATCAAGACATTCAGCTGCGCCGACACCGAAGCCCTGTTCGGGCTCCGGCGCGTTGCCCGATTCGCGAATGTCGAGCGCCCGGCGCTGCGCAAGCTCAAGCTGCTCGACCTGGCGCGGCGGATCGAGGATCTGCGCGCACCGCCTGCGAACCGGCTCGAACTCCTGAAAGGTGACCGCGCCGGTCAGTGGAGCATTCGCGTGAATGACCAGTTCCGCGTTTGCTTCCGATGGACGGGGGCAGACGCCGAAGACGTCGAGATCGTGGACTATCATTGACGGAGACACGCATGAGCAGGAAGCTAAAACCAGTTTCACCTGGCGAGATGCTCGCAGAGGAGTTCCTGAGGCCGCTGGGAATGAGCAATTACCGTCTGGCGAAGGAAATCGGGGTGCCCGCACAGCGCATTGGCGAGATTCTCGCCGGCCGGCGCGCAATTTCTGCCGATACCGATCTGCGGCTATGCCGGTTCTTCGGTCTTTCGGATGGCTGGTGGCTGCGCCTGCAAGCCGACTACGACACCGAAGTCGCAAAAGTGACACTCGCGAAGACCTTGGCGAAGATCAAACCGTGGGCGGAATCAGCGGAAGTAGCGGCAGTTGCGCACTGAAACAATAGCCTCGCGTATGGCGGCGCAGGAACAACAAGGCGAACAACAAAACTGTGACTGACGACGAAGCATACATGCTGGCAGCGTTGGAGCAGGCGCGTGAAGCTCAAGCCGCGGGCGAGGTGCCGGTCGGCGCCGCCGTAGTAAAAGACGGAGAAATCATCGGCGTCGGGTTCAATGCGCCGATCATCAGACATGACCCCACCGCGCATGCGGAAATCGCGGCGCTGCGCGACGCTGCAAACAAGCTCGGCAACTACCGCCTGCCCGGCTGCGAGCTCTACGTCACGCTCGAGCCCTGCGCCATGTGCGTAGGTGCGATACTGCATGCGCGCATCGCGCGCCTGGTCTACGGCGCCGCCGACCCCAAGACCGGCGCCTGCGGCAGCGTAATCAACCTGTTCGCCGAGCCCAGGCTCAATCATCATGCCAGCCTCACCGCAGGAGTCATGGCCAAGGAATGCGGCGCGCTGCTGCGTGAGTTTTTTGCCGCAAGAAGGGCGAAAGTCTGAGATGCCGCGCATCGAGGTCAGTCTTGCGAGACAAACGCTGAAGTTGTTCGACGACGCGGGTCGCCTGCTCAGGGAATATGCCGTCTCGACATCCAAGAACGGCGCCGGCGAACAGTGCGACAGCGACTGCACGCCGCGCGGCAAGCACATCATCCGCGCCAAGATCGGCGCGGGGCTGCCGCTCAATACCGTGTTTGTCGGGCGCCGGCCTACGGGCGAGATTTACACCAGCAAGCTCGGCGCGCTTCATCCCGGACGCGATTGGATACTGACCCGCATCCTGTGGCTTTCCGGCTGCGAGCTAGGCTTCAACCGTCTGCGCCAGGTCGATACCATGCGCCGGATGGTTTACATCCACGGGACCAGCGACGAGCAAGGCATAGGAAAGCCGCTGTCCCACGGCTGTGTGCGCATGCGTAATCGCGACGTGGTCGAACTGTTCGATCAGGTGACGCCGGGCACGCCGGTGGACATCCTGGAAATCTGATCAATTCCCAAACAAGGCGCGAATCTTGCCCGCGTCCGGCCGCTCGATCACGCCTTTTTCGGTGATGAGCCCGCTGATCAGCGCCGCCGGCGTGACATCGAAAGCAGGATTGAAGACGCTGACGCCCTCCGGCGCCCAGCGCAGGCCGCGAAAACCGGTGACCTCCGCGGGATCGCGCTCTTCGATCGGAATCGCGCTGCCGTCGGCGATGGCCAAGTCGATGGTGGAGAGCGGCGCCGCGATGTAGAACGGGATGCGGTGGCGTTCGGCCAGCACGGCCACGGTGTAGGTGCCGATTTTGTTCGCGGTGTCGCCGTTGGCGGCGATACGGTCGGCGCCGACGACGATCACGTCGACGCGGCCCTGCTGCATCAAGTGGCCCGCCATGTTGTCGGTCGCGAGCGTCACCGGGATGTTTTCCTGCACCAGTTCCCAGGCGGTGAGCCGCGCACCCTGCAGGTAGGGCCGGGTTTCGTTGGCGATCACCGAAATACGCTTTCCCGCATCGCGCGCCGAACGGATCACGCCTAGTGCCGTACCGTGGCCGGCGGTGGCAAGCGCGCCGGCGTTGCAATGGGTCATGATGCGCGCGCCGTCGGCGATGAGCTTTGCGCCGTGGCGCCCCATGGCGCGGTTGATTTCGACATCATCAGCCGCGATTTGCCGCGCGAGCTCGAGCAGCGCCGCGGCTTCCGCAAGGGTCGTGCCGCCGCGCATTTGCGCATGGCATTGGCGCATGCGCTCTATCGCCCAGAACAGGTTCACCGCGGTGGGGCGGCTGGCGGCGAGCACCGCGAAGGAGTGCTCCAGCGCCGCATCGAATTGCGCCCGCGGCGCTTGCAGGTGGCGCTGCGCTTCGAGCGCCACGCCGTAGGCAGCGGTGCAGCCGATCGCCGGCGCGCCGCGCACCACCATGTCGCGAATCGCGTCTGCCGTTTGCGCAGCGGTGTCGCAGGCCACGTATTCGAATTCCAGCGGCAGCCGCCGCTGGTCGATGAGTTCCAGCCGGCCGTCGCGCCAGCGCAGCGTCTCCACCTTACGGCTCTCCACCTTTGGGCTTTCGACTCGCATGATGTCAGATCACTCTCTCGTTGCCGCCGTCCACGGGAACCTGGGCCGCGGTGGTCTTGGCGAACAGCGGCCCGCACATCTCGGCGGCGAGTTCGGCGACATCGCGGCTCCTGACCTCGGTCTTGAGCACGTTGTTGGTTTTGTATTCTTCGACGCTAAGGCCGTAGTGCTTCGCCCGCTGCGCCAGTACTTCCTCGGTCCAGATGCCGGTATCGAACACCGCGTTCGGATGCAGCGAGTTGATGCGTATGCCATCCGCACCCCATTCCAGCGCGGCGACGCGGGCGAGCTGATTGAGTGCGGCTTTGGAAGCCGAATACGCCGCTGCGCCCGGGCCGGGCGCAGGCACGTTCTTCGAGCCGATGACCACCACGCGTCCGCCCCTGGGCGCAAGCTTGAGCAGCGGATGGCAGGCGCGCAGCAGGAACAGGTTGGCGTCGAGGTTGATCGCCATGACCCTGCGCCATTCCTCGGTGGCGAGTTCAAAGATCTTGCGGCTGGCCGCGAAGATGCCGGCATTCAGCACCAGCATGTCCACGCCGCCGTAGGCGATGACGGCGCGCTCGAGCGCGGATTGTATTGCGCTCTC
>JAKAIH010000132.1 GCA_021825225.1 Pseudomonadota bacterium | reverse complement strand
ATGCCTCCTTTGCTGCTGCGGGCGGCTGGCACGCTGTTGGGAAAAAAGGCCGCGGTGGAACGGCTGCTGGGCTCGCTCACGGTGGACGATGCGCCGCTGCGCCAGGAACTCGGCTGGACGCCGCCCTTCACCTTGGCCGAAGGATTGGCCGCTACTGCGCGCTGGTACCAGCAACAGCGCGATTGAGGTCTGCGATGGAAGCGTCAAACGCCCTGTACCGGGCCGGGATACTGCGCCACTGCCCCGATGGTCAGAGCTGTTCCACCCCGCGCGTGGGCGGCCTGGGCATGGCACATAGCAACACCGATCTGGATTTTGGCAGAAATGGGCTTGCGCCCACCAACGCGGAAGATCTGCCTGCTTGAGCTGAAAAGGCCGGGCGAAAAACCCAGGCCGCGCGCCGCCTCGGTATGATCGAACACCCTGCGGACATCTCCCAACAGGGGCGTGCTGCCGGGTCATGCCTCTTCCACAAGCAACCAGTCGGTGGCGCGGTGGAGCACAATGCCTGACGGGATTTCCACAGCCGAGGGGATATCGAGCGCGATCAGGCTCCGCGCGGCACCTGGGTAGTGCGGCGCCGCATCGATCAGGGCCCGCATTTCCCGCCGGCGCGTATCCGGATCGTCGAGACTGGCGCATACCTGGACCAGTTCTTCCCTGCCTGAAGGGTAGCGAGCAAGGAAATCGACTTCGCGGCCGTCGGACGTATGCACATAGCTTACTTCCGCGCCGCGCCGATCCAGTTCCAGCAGCACACAGGTTTCCAGCGCATGGCCGAGGTTGGCCTTGCCGGAGCGATCAAAAATCGGGGTCAGGCCGGGATCGATCGGATAAACCTTGCGCGGATTGACCATGCGACGGCGCTCGGAAACGGTGGCAATCGAAACCATGCGTATGAGGAAGACGTCTTCCAGGTGCGCGAGATAGCTGTGCAGGGTGTCCTTGGCGACGGCGATACCCTGGGATTTGAGGTCGCCGTAAAACTTGTTCACGCTGAAGGCGCCGGCGGCGTTGCCGAGCAACTGGCGCACCATCCAGCGCAAGGCGACCGGATGGGAAACCGCGTGGCGTTCGATGATATCGCGCAGCAGCACGACATCGACATAAGCTTTGAGCAGTTCCTGCCTGTTGCGCGAATCCAGGCCTTGAGCTTCGGGGAAGCCTCCTGCCTCCAGGTAGTTCCGCAGGGCTTTTTCCAGGTGCGAGCGTTCGGCCTTGGTCAGCCGCTCGGGCGATTTTTCCGGCTCGCGCCCACGATGGCGGAGATACTCGCGAAAGCTGAAGGGGTAAATGACGGCCTCGACGGCTCGCCCGCGCATGCTGGTCGCCACCTCGCGGGACAGCAGCTTGGCCGACGAGCCGGAAAGAAACAGGTCGACCTGCTCGCTGTCCAGCAGGCGGCGCGCAAAGGCCTCCCAGCCCGGAACCACCTGAATTTCGTCGAAGAAGAACGTGGCCCGGCGCCGATCGCGCCATTCCGGTTGCAGGCGGTAGTATTCCTCCACCACGAGATTGAGGTCGCGCGCAGACATGCCTGCAAGACGCTCGTCCTCGAAGCTGAGGTACAGCAAGCCCTCCCTTGCAATGCCCGCCGCCCGGCGGTCCGCCAGTTCCTGCCAGAGATAGGAGGTCTTGCCGGCACGCCGCATGCCGATGACGGCGACCGCCTTGCCCCGAATCTCCGGCGGACGTATGTCCCGCCGCGTCAGTGCGGGCAGCGGCGCGCCGAGGTTGTCGACGATCTTCTGCCTGAGCACTTCCCTGAATTGTGCTTCCATAGAGGACATATTAAATACATATTGTCCTTTTTAAAAGGACAAGTGTCAGGCCCAATGCTCCCGGAGAGGCCTTACCCTTGGCAGGTGCCGATGCTCCAGCGCGGCTTGCAAGGCCGGCCCGACGCATTTATCTTGCGATATTCGACAACAGCGCGGCGAGCGACAAGTCTCTGCGCTATGTGAAATGGAAATCCCCGTCGCCTCCGGCGCAAAAATTCATGCCGCTGCGGTACGCCTTGCCGTCGACCTCGGGCACCACCTGTTCGGCGCGCTTTATCACGCCGCGGCGCTTACCCTGCCAGAGGCCCTACCGGCGGCCGCTGACGAACCCTGCTGCCGCAAGGCCCGCCTCCCGGGCCGCATTCGGCGCCTGAGCGATCTGGCGTGACGTGCCGCAAACCCTGACCATTTACAGAACAGTCGACTGATGCGCGTGCTCGTTACCGGCGCGACCGGTTTTGTGGGGAGGCCCGCCACCCGGACGTTGACGGAGGCCGGCCACGCGGTGCGGACGGCGGCGCGGCGCGGGCGTGGATGTCAGTATTGGAGGCGAGCGACCTGGTGTATCTGTTGCCGCCCTATCACCGCAATTTCGGCAAGCGGCTGGTCAAGTCGCCCAAGCTTTATCTTGTCGACGTGGGCTTGGCCTGCTGGTTGCTTGGCATCCGCAGCATCGAGGTGCTGAGTCTGCATCCGCTGCGCGGGGCCTTGTTCGAGACCTGGGTGGTGAGCGAATTTCTCAAGACCCGCCTCAATGCCGGGCAGCCGCCAGACCTTTACTTCTGGCGTGACAACAACGGGCTGGAGGCGGATCTTGTTTTTGAGATTGAGGGACGCTTGCAGGCCGTCGAGATCAAGTCGGGCCGAACGGTGACGTCGGATTACGTGCGTGCGGGGCAGAAGGCGGGTCGAATTGCCGGGGAAGAAGCTTTGCCGCCCCGGCTGATTTACGCGGGCGATGAAAATTACGCGCGCAGCGGACTTCGCGTGATGGGGTGGCAGAGTTTGGCCACCCTGACGGACGGCCTGAAATTTCCCCGCCCTTCGCCCTCAAGCAAGCCCGTGGCGTGAGCGGTGCAGCCAGCCCGCCGGCAGCCGGAACAGGCCGGCTGGCTTGATAGCGGCACCCGGCCGCACGGAGCTTCAGGAATTTGCCGAGCCCCTCGCTGCGCCAACGCTCCAAGGTGGCCTCGCTGAGATGCCAGCGCGCGGCCAGTTGCTTTTTGATTGAGGTGAACGACGTCCATCTTGGTCTCCTTCCGAATGAGTTGGCAGGAGTCCATGAAGGCGCTGTTCCGCACACGAGCCAAGTCATTCCCGAGGACGACGCTACCCCGGCAGATCGCTCAGTTCATAGCTGGTGCTGCGCCCGCCCGCATCCGATTTCCGCAGCACACCCCGCGCAAGCAGGTCGTTGATGTCGCGCAGCGCCGTGTCCGGCGAACACTTGGCAATGGCCGCCCACTTGCTGCTGGTGAATTTGCCTTCGAAGCCATCAAGCAGCTTGTTGAGCAATTTCACTTGCCGCTCGTTCAGCGGCATGGTCCCCCAGCGCTGCCAGAAACGCGCCTTGGTCAGTACGGCGTCAAGGGTGACCTGGGCCTGATCCACGGCACGATGCAGAGCGTCGAGGAACCAGGCCAGCCATTCCGTGACATCCATCGACCGCTTCTGCGTTCGCTCCAGGAGGTCGTAGTAGGCCTTGCGCTCCCGCTGGATCTGCGCCGACAAACTGTAGAAGCGTTGTGGGCTGCCGTCGGCACGCGCCAGCAGCAGGTCGCCGATGGCCCGAGCGATACGCCCGTTGCCGTCGTCGAACGGGTGCAAGGTGACGAACCAAAGATGGCCAAGGCCGGCCTTGAGCAGCGGCGGTTCGTTCGAGGAGCCATTCACCCAGTCGAAGAATCGGCTGGTTTCGACCTCCAGACGATCGGCGGGCGGTGCCTCGAAATGCACGCGCTGGCGGCCGGTTGGGCCAGACACCACCTGCATCGGGCCGCTGGCATCGTCGCGCCAAGTGCCGACGTTGATCTTGGAAAGGCCGGAGTAGCCGGTAGGAAACAGCGCGGCGTGCCAGCCGAATAACCGCTCCCGCGACACCGGCGCATGGCAGTTGGCGGTGGCATCGAGCACCATCTCGACCACGCCTTCGACGTGCCGATCCACCGGGGCCAGGGCACCGATGTCCACGCCTAGCCTGCGGGCGATGCTTGAGCGCACGGATTCGACATTGAGCTGCTCACCCTCGATCTCGCTGGTCTTGACCACGTCCTCGGTGAGCGCGGCCAAGCTGGCCTGATCGCGCAGCGCCATGCCCACGTCGGCCAGGCGGCCCATCAGGAGCCCTTGGGCACGACTGACCTCGGCCATAGGCCCAGCCAGTACTGCCAGGTCGAAGCGCCAGTTCGGCCAGTCGTTGGCCTGCCAGATGTATTTGTAATCACTGCCATTCATGCGGAGATTATGAGCCGCATTCTCCGCATGCGCAAGTTATTCTACGCACAAAATGCGGTGAAAGACGGCGCCATTCGCCGCAAGGGTGCGGGCCACGCCCGCACCCCGTTTCCACGCCGACGCCAAATTTCTACGGAAACCGACCGCCGCTAACAATATATCGCCGCTATCGGCGCTGCCTAAGAATTCGGCGTAGAATCTGACTATTCTGGTCAGAATTGAGGGCTCGGTCATGCATACATGGCAATTGCAAGAAGCAAAATCGCGGCTATCCGAGGTCGTCAAGAACGCCGAACGCGAAGGCCCCCAGGAGATCACCGTGCATGGTCGCCCTGTGGCGGTGGTACTGTCGCGTGCCGATTATGACCGGCTGGCGGGCACCGGCGAGTCGCTGGTCGCCTTCATGCGCCGCTCGCCTTTGGCCGGCATCGAGGATATCGACTTTCCGCGCGATACCACTCCCACCCGCGAGTTGAGCCTTTGAGCTATCTCGTCGATACCAACGTCCTGTCGGAACTGCGCCGCCGCGAAGCGAACACCAATGTCGTACGCTGGCTGGAACGCCGTCCGGCCACCACGCTGTATCTCTCTGTGCTGACCCTCGGCGAACTGCGCAAAGGCATCGAAGGGCTGCCCGAGGGCGCGCGCAAGCGCACGCTGCTCGATTGGCTGGAGGTCGAACTGCCGAGATTTTTTGCCGGTCGGATGTTGGCCGTCGATGCGCGCGTCGCGGATCGCTGGGGGCGCTTCGTGGCCTTGGCCGGGCGCCCGCTGCCGGCCGTCGACAGCTTGCTGGGAGCCACCGCGCAGACCCACGGCCTGACGCTGGTCACTCGCAATCTGCACGACTTCCAATATCCGGGACTCGCAGTCATCGATCCTTGGGTGGAAGAGCCCGCATAGCGGCATCGAAAGACTCGTCAGCAGGCCGCGCCGCAGCACGTGCCCATATATCGTTGGCGCCAAAATGGCGACAGTGATACACTGGAAACTCAAGTAACCGTTGGAGGTGAAAAATGGGCACCGCTGTTGCCAAACAAGATCGTATTGGCGCCCGTGTTCCGCATGAGGTCTACGAGACGCTGTGCCGTGCCGCCGAACTGACGGGCGCGACGGTCAATCAGTTCCTGGTTCAGGCGGCGTTGAAGGAAGCCCAGTCGGTTATCGAACGAGAGGATGTGATCCGTTTGTCCCCGCGTGACTGGAACTGGTTGCTCGACCTAATGGAGAACCCGCCCAAGCCGAACGCGAAGTTGAAGGCTGCCATGAAGCGCTATCAGAAAGCCAAGCGAGACGATGCGGGTACTGCCTTTAGCTGGGAGCCATGACCGACAGGCGTTCGACTGCGGCCGCCAGGACCTGAACGACTGGCTGCGGCAGGTTGCCCGCCAGCACCAAGACAGGGGGCTGTCGAAGACCTTCGTCGCTGTCCGTGAGGAAGAGCCAACCCGCATCTGCGGCTACTATGCACTGACGTTGGCGGAACTCGAAAACCGGCATCTGCCGGATGCCTGGCGCAAAAAGCTACCGCGCCGCATCCCCGGCGTGCGGTTGGGCCGGCTGGCTGTCGACAAACGCCATCAGGGCAAGAGGCTGGGCGAATTGCTGCTGGTCGATGCCCTGACGCGGGCGCAGCGCATCTACACCGAGGCCGGTGGCATTGGCCTGTTCGTCGACGCGCTCGATGCGCAGGCGGCAGGGTACCACCGGCGCTTCGGCTTCGAGGCATCGCCGGACAACCCGCTGCTGCTGTTTCTGCCGGCAAAGGTCATGGGATAAGCGGGCGCGGCCTGCCCACGCGGTAAAAAAACAGGGCGCCGCTGACATGTTCGGCGCGCAGGCCAGCGCCTGGCCATGGGCATCGCCGTCGCCCCGGGCTATATGTGCGCCTGGGCGACTGGCATAACGTGCTGGTGGCGGATGCCGCGTATTTCGGCCTTAGTTTGGCAGCAATTTTGCTACAGCCGAAAAAGGCAAAGGGACTCTGCCTCCGCTTGGCCAAATTACCGCACAAGAAACCGCAATCCAAGTCCCGGTGAGTTATACAACAAATTACTATTTGTTGTATAACTCAAATTATGGAAAGAAGATTTTCGGAACTCTCGCTTTCCGCGCAGACTGCCTACGCGGAACTGCTTGATCAGGCGCTGCTCACGGATCTGGCAGGCCATATAGGCGCTCTCAGCGGTAGTTTCCAGAAAAAGACGGTAAAAAACCATCTCTACTGGTATTTCACTTGGCGCAACCTGAACGGCCAGGTGCAGCAGCTGTATGTCGGTCCGGACTCCGAGCGCATGCGCAAGCTTCTTCGTGCCTTCGAAAGTGCGCGCCAGCCGGAAGAAAGGCTTGTTGAGCTGTCCAGATCTTTTCTGGCCCTGGGCGGCCAAGAGACTGCGCTTAAGCACTTCAGGATCATGCGTCGGTTAGCCGAGTACGGGCTGTTCAAGGCCGGTGGCGTGCTGATCGGCACGCACGCCTTTCTAGCCATCGGCAACATGCTTGGCGTCCGCTGGGGGGCCGGGCAGTCGACGCAGGACGTGGGTTTCGCCCATTCCGGCAAGCAACTGTCGGTAGCCTTGCCCTCAAACTTGAAGGTGGATGTACATGATGCGCTGACCTCGCTGGAGATGGGGCTGCTCCCGTTCGCCACTTTTGAATCGGAGATCGGTTCGCAATACCGAAACCCTGCGGATCCAGAACTGCGGGTTGATTTCGTCGCACCCGAGCATCGCAAGGCGGGCAAGGCTATTACGCTTCCCAGCCTGAACATCGCCTTGCAGCCTCTCAAGTTCATCGAGTTTTCGTTGGAAGAAGTCACTCAAGGCATGATCGTTTCTCGCCAAGGGCCGGTGGTTGTCAACCTTCCCCACCCTGCCCGGTATGCTGTACACAAGCTGATCGTTTATGGAGAAAGGCCGGTACGCGAGCGCACCAAGGCGGCTAAGGATTTGGCCTCGTCAGTAAAATCTGTGGGCGAGTTGTGGCTCGGGAAGTTTGCCAAGTGCATGATACAAGGCGAGTTCTGTGACGCGGAAGGTTCGGAAGCCGTAGGATTTTCTCATGGTGACTTTGACCTT
>JAKAIH010000131.1 GCA_021825225.1 Pseudomonadota bacterium | reverse complement strand
TCGCCTGCCGTCCGATTCGCAGCGTCTCGTTGTGGTCGGACGGCCCGGCTCGGGCAAGACGCAGGAAATGTTGCACCACATTTCGCAGCGTAGTTTCACCGAAATGCCCTGGATTATGATCGATTTCAAAGGCGATGATCTGGTTTCCGCGCTTCCCGTGTCGGCGGAAGTCAGTATCCATGATCGGCCGCCGTCAGAGCCGGGGCTTTATGTTGCCAAGGCACGAATAGAGGATCACGACAAGGACGGACCGCTTAGCGATTACTTCATGCGGATTTTTGACCAGGGAAGCACCGGATGCCTGATCGACGAAGGGTTGATGGTCGGCCAGCGCAATCAGGGACTGCGGATGCTGCTGACGCAAGGACGTTCCCGCTTGTGCCCCGTGGTGACCGGGACGCAGATGCCGTTCAATATCGATACCACCATTTTTGCAACGGCTGAATTTATTCAGGTATTTTACATACAGCATCCAGAACACCAGAAGCGCATATCGCAATATGTGCCGCCGCATATCCTGAATTTCGACACGTTGCGGGATGCCGGTTTACATCATTCTGTCTGGTATGACGTGATCGCAGATCAAGGCGTGTTGCTCCGCCCGTGCCCCGAATTCGCGCGCATCGCGGATCGCGTGTTGACGCGACTTCCCGTGATAGAGGACCCGCCGCCGGAAATGGCGCCGCGGCGCGTGCGCCTGTAGGGAAAATCGATCATTCCGGCCGGATCGATCTTCTCATTTGATGATTCCGGGGAGTAGACGTCGACTCTCGGATGCGTGAAGGGGGCGACGTGGAACCCGGAGTGATTACGTTTCGGCCGGACAACCTTTTGACGGTCGGATTGCTGGCCGCAATCGCCTATTTCGCCGCGGTGCTGCTGGCGCAAGGCGCGATGCGCCTGGGCTGGATCAAGGCGGCGCCACCGCCCGCCGCCCCTAACCCCGGCCCGGTTGCCGGCTGACAATGCTGAACTGGCGAATCCTCAAGGCGTGGCCGAACTGGATCATCATTCCCGTGATGGTCGCGTTCTGGCTGGTCGCCGCCGTCCTGGTGTCCGAGCTTCTCGGCGCCGCCCCCCATACCGCGGAGTAACCCCCTTGGCACAGCAGCAGACCGCCGCCGCGCCCGCGCGCCCCTCCAATAACGTCCTGCAGCCGTTCTCGGCGCAGCAGCAGGCGCAATCGGCCTATGCCTCCGCCGTGCTGCGCGGGGTGCAGCAGGACCCGCACTTCGCGCCGGGGCAGCGGTATGAACAGATCGCGCAGAGCGGTAGTTTCGTGCCAGTATACGGGCAGGCGTACACGCTCAACCTGCAGCCGCTGCCTGTCGGCCTGATCACGAAATACGTGCTCGAGCTGGTCTGCACCGTGACGAACCCTTCCGCCGGCTCGGCCCTGACGCGCACCGGCTTCGGCCCGTGGCAGATGCTGAGCAACGTGACCTACACGGATTCGGCGCAGAATCAGCGCATCAACACGTATGGGTGGCATCTGGCGGCCGTGAACGCGATGCGCCGGCGCCGCATCCCCGGCTCGGCGCTCAGCACCGATTCGCCGTCTGGCTTCGGTGCAACGCTGGCGCCAATCGCCGCGCCGGCCAGTATCGCCGCCGGCGCGTCCGGCACCGTGCGCGCCTTCTTCGAGATTCCTGTCGCGACCGGCCGCCATTCGCTCAAGGGCGCGGTGCTCGGCAATGCGCTGCTCGGCACGCAGCAACTGCAGATCACGTTCAATCCGACATTTTGCCAAGCGGGCACCGATCCGCTGAAAAGCGGCTACACCGGCGCCAGCGCGTCCAATCCGCCGACGTTCGCCTGCACGTTCAATCTGTACCAACACTATTTCGACAACTACGACCCCGGCTTGCTGGTGCCGCTGGCGCCGGACCTGTCGATAATCTACGAGCTCAAGACGACGGTCTTTAGCTCGCTTGTGCAGGGCATCGAAAACTTCTTCCGCTATTCGCCGCTGCGCGAATACTGGTCGACCGTGCTGGCCTTCGACAACGGCGGCACGATGAACCCCGGCACGGATATTACCGATTTCACGCTGCAGGCGGCAAATCAGACGACGTTTTGGAAGCGCACGCCTTCGATGCAGTCCTATATCCAGCGCAACACCTTCGGGGATGACGCGCCGCCCGGCGTCTACTTCTTCGACACGTCGGACGAGCCGATCATCACCGCCGCCGATGGCAACACCGTGATCACCCTCAATCCGAGCTCGCTGCAGTCCGGCGCAACCGTGACGGTCGGGTGGGAAGATGTGGCGGTGGCGCAGGTGCTGTCTGCTGCGCCGTCGCTGGCCGGCATGGGCGGCAGCTAAGACCGCCCGGCCGCCATGCACGGCATCATCAACACCGCCCGGCAAGTCAACGCGGTGGCGCTGCGCCCGTTCCGCACCGAAGTCGACATGACGACGGTCGGGTTGGTGCTGGTGCTGCTGCTGGCCGCGGCGGGAATGTGGCACCTGACACTGGAAAGAATCGAGCTATGAAGGCGTCTCATTGGCTGCTGCTGCTTATCGTGCTTCTGGCCGGCTACGTCGCCGGCGCGCGCTATCCGCAGCTCGCGCACAAGCTCCACGTCGCCTGACCGTGGACGCCACCGGCCGGATTGTCGGATGGGTCGTGCTGCTGGCGGTGGTATTCGTAGTGCTGCGGGGCACCGCCCCGCAGTACCTTTCCTTGCTCGGGCTGTGACGTATGCCGCTGGTCGCGATCCTGCTGGGGCTGGTGCTGATCGATGCCGCATGGCGCGGCACGGAGCACGAGCTCGCCGCGCTCGCCGCGCAGGATTTCGGCGGTACGCAATTCGTCTCCTGGGCCGGGGCAATCCTGCTGCTGGGCTCTGTCGGATTCTATCAGCCGCTGCGCAAGCTGAGCGATCTGGCGATGGGGCTGGTTATCGTGGTGCTCATCCTTCAGAACGGCGGGTTGTTCGCCCAACTGCAGCAGATCATCACCAGCCCGCCCGCCCCGTCGCCGACCGTGCCCCTGGCCGCCGCCGGCATGGGGCAAGGCGGCGCCGCCGGCGGTGGCGGCTACGGCGGCGGCTACGGCGGCGGCTACGGCGGCGGGCTCGGCTCATTCCTTTCCGGCGGCGGCTACGGCGGCGGCGGCGGCCTCTCCAATCTGGCCGGCGCCGCGGCGCTTTTCGGAGGGTGACGACATGAACGAAAGCGGACGCGCGCTCATCGCGATCGTCTCCAGCATCATCGGCCTCTCGATTGTCGCCGTGATCTTGTCCGCGCGCGCCAACACCGCCGGCGTTATCGGCGCCGCCGGCTCGGCCCTGGCCGGCGTGCTCGGCGCCGCAACGTCGCCGGTCACCGGCGCGACCGGCTACGGTGGCGGCGTCGGCTATGGCGGGTATGGCGGCACCGGCGGCATTGGCCTTAACGTGTTGCCGGGCGGCGGGCTCGGCCTCGGCATTGGGATCCCCTAAATGGGCGAGATCGGCAAAGACGTAGTGACGGTGGCGCTGGCTATCGTCGGATTGGCAACGCTGGCGGTGCTGGTGTCGCGCAACGCCAACACGACGGGCGTGCTCAACAGCTCGAGCTCGGCCTTCAACTCGGCCTTGGCTACCGCGGAAGGGCCGGTTACCGGCTACAATCCGGGGGCGCCAATCTATGCCAGCAGCGGCACCGGATTCGGGCTCGGCACCGGCATCATGGAGCCGGGCGCGGGCACGTTCGGGGGCATGGCGTGACCGCGCCGCGTCCGGCCTGGTTGCCGGATTTCCTGTTCCTCGGCGTCGCGCGCGCGGCGCCGCAAGGGCTGCTGAAATACTCGCGCCGCGCCGCTTACCGTCCGGTCACCGCGCCGGGGCTGGTGCCGCCGATCGGCGCCAGGGGCACCCGCACCAATGCGCTGCAGTTGCTCGGCTCTGCGGTGCCGCCCGCCGCACCCGGCACGCTGACCGCGCCGCCCTACACCGGCCCGCTGCTGCCGAACCCCTACACCATCGGGTGACATGCCGTGGCCAACGTGACCTTCCACGAGCTCGAGGACTGGATAAAGCAGCACCCGTACGAAACCGCCGGCGCCGTGTTCGTCGGCGGTGCTGTGCTCATCTACATGTATTATTCGCACAGCGCGGCGGCGCCGGCGGCGGCGCCATCGGTGTCCGTGGCGGGCGCCGGCGCCGGCTATGGCGCGTATCTGCAGTCGATGCTAGCGCAGGAACAAGCGGCCAATCAGGCGGCGGCGCAATCGCAGATGCTGCAAGACCAGTTGGCGGCGCAAACCGCGTCGATCAACGGCGCCGTTTCCGTGGCGAGCATGAAGTACAACACCGACCTGCAGCTTGCATCGATCGGCGCAACCACGACGCAAGACAGCATCGCCGCGCTGGCCGGAATTCAGAAGCAGCAGATTTCGTCAAACCTGATTACCAACCTGCAGAGTATCACCGCGCAGAATTACGCGAATTCGCTGGATTATACGAAATTCGTTGACCAGAACTACACAACAGCGTGGATGACTGCGAACAACAATCAGACGCAGCTTGCCGAATTCAACACGCAAGCTGGAATCACGAACGCGCTCATCAACAAGCTCGTTCCGGCGGGCGGTGGCGTCCCAACGGTGAAAGGGGCGGGCGGATGAATGACGCAATCCCGGCCGCGGTGCTGATCCTCGGCCTTCTGGTCGCGGTCTGGCTGGTGCGCAAGACCGACCAGCTCGGCCGCGCGCTGCAATCCGCACCGCCGCCGGGCGCCGCGCCCGGCACCCTGCGCCTGGGGCAATTCGCCGTGCAGCCGGGCGCCGGCTGGCTGGTGCTGCAGCCGGGGCAAATGTGATGGTCACCGTTCCGCCGCGGTTGCGCGCGCACAATACCCCGCTTCTGTCGCCGCTGGCCGGCGCCGCCGTGCACCTGGTTGCGGCGGCATCGGCGCCGACGACGCTGGGGCAGCAGATGGCGCCGGCAACGTCGCCGCTGGCCGGCGTCGCCGCGTCCGGTCATCTGCCCTGGCAGTTCGCCGTCGTTCGGCCCCCGCCGGCTTCGTGAGCTACAGCGGCACCTATTCGAGCACGATCCAGCAAGCGGCTACGCGGTGGGGCGTGCCGCCGGCGGTGCTCGGATGGCAGATTCAGCACGAAAGCGGCGGCAACCCGAACGCCTACAACCCTTCAAGCGGCGCCACCGGAATCGCGCAGTTCCTGCCGTCCACGGCGGCGCAACCCGGCTACGGCATCGCGCCGTTTGATCCCACCGACCCGGTTGCGAGCATCAACGCCGCCGCGCAGTACGACGCCGCGCTCTACCAGCAGACCGGCAGTTGGACCGGGGCATTGCAGCGCTATGGCACCCTCGGCCCTTCCGCCTCTGCGGCCACGCAGCAGAGCTGGTCGGATTTCTGGTCGATCCTCGGCGGTGGCCAAGGCGGCACCGGCCCGGCTGGCGGACCCAGCTCGCCGGGGTGGTGGGCACCGGGCAACCCGGCCAATCCCGGCGCCGCCGGGCCGCTGTCGCTGATTCCGGGGCTCGGTCCGTCCATCGCCGGCGCGATCGGTGGCGGCGCGGGCGGCGCCGGCGGCTGGCAAGCCTGGGCAAGCGAGCTCGCCTTGCGGATCGCGCTCACCCTGGTCGGGCTGGTGCTGGTCGGCGCCGGCTTCTACCTCGCCGGCCGCGGCGGATCGCTCGGCCTGGGCGATTTCGACCCGCGCCCGCGGAGTGTCCTGCGATGAAGATGATTGTCGTCGCGCGTCTCGGCTCGGTGCTGGCGGTGCTGGCCGGCGCGCTGCTGCTGCTGGCGGCCGTCGCCGCCGTCGCCGCCGCCGCGCCGCGCCTGCTGGCCGGCGTGACGCTGGCGATTGCCGCGTTCGGCTACGTCGCCGGCGTGCTGCACCGGCGCGAGCCCCGCCGATGGTAGACCCGCGGCTTGCGCTGGTGCTGTCTCGCCTGCTGGCGCTGCTGGCGCTGGCGGTGCTCGGCGCCGCGCTGCTCGCCTTGTTCGGCCGCCGTGACGGCGACGACGGAGGCGACCCGCCGGCGCCGTCCGTGCCGCCAGACGAGCCGGACGGCCCGGCCGTGCCCCGGCTCGAGCCGGAGGTTTCCCGAGTGATTGCAGCCAAGGAACTGAGCAATGCTGGAGTCGATGCTGGCGCAACTGCGCGACGATGAAGCCCGCGGCGGTGTCCCGCGCCTGACCGTGTACGACGACGCCACGGGGCTGCCGATCCGGCCGGGCTCGGTGCTGACCGGGCATCCGACGATCGGAATCGGCCGCGCGCTGGATACCCACGGCGTCAGCACGGCGGAGGCGGAGTCGATGTTCGCCGCCGACGTGGCCGCGGTGGAAAGCGGCCTCGAGGGATCCCTTCCGTTCTGGCGCGATCTGGACCCCGTGCGCGCCGGCGTGCTGTGCAACATGGGGTTCGAGCTCGGAGTCGGCGGCTTGCTCGCCTTCACGCACACGCTGCACGCGATCCAGCTCGCCATCCTGACGACGCGGGCCGATCTGCCGGACGAAGCGGCGCAGCACTGGCGGGCGGCGGCGGCGGACATGCTTGATTCGGCATGGGCGCGCGAGCTGGCGGCGTTCGGCAGTCCGCGCGCCCGCCGCCTCGCCGCGCAGATGGTGACCGGGCGGGCCGATGCGACCACGGCGGACCTGCCGGCGGACCTCGGCGGAGGCGCGTGATATGGACGTGGCCGCCCTGGCCGGCACCATCGGCGCCTTACCGCCGGCCCTCATCACATTGGGGTTGGTGTGCGTCGGGCTGGCGCTCTATCGTCTCGACCGGCGGTTGACCGTGCTCGAGACGCTGATTCGAGCCTGTCTGCCGTCCACCCGCGTCGCGGGTGACCTGACCGCGCCTGATTGAAACAGATGCGGGCCGCCCTCTGCCAAAGAACGGCCCGCGATAGTCAACTTAGCGCAAGATGACTGCCACATCCGACCCGATTTCACAACCCACCGCCCCGATTGCATCGCGCATTTCGCGCGATATTCGCGCGCGTGTGACCGCGACGCAGGGCGACCCGGCCGCGGAGGCGGCGCTACTGGCCGAGCTCACCGCCGACGCGCGGCGCCGCGCCGGCCTCACCGACTCCGCCGCGGCGCCGCTGCTGGCCGCGGCGCGTGCCCCCCGCCTCGAGCTCGAGCACGCGCGCATACATGCGGCGGACCTGCGCCGGATTGAGCACCGGCCAGACCGCGGCGAATGGCTGGCGCGGGTGCGCGCCGCGGTGTCGGTGCGCGCCAAAGGCGATCCGGCGGCGCAGACGCTGCGCAACGTCGCGCAGACGCTGGCGTACTTCCACGCGCGCGCGCCGGCGCAGGGCTGGGCACAGGTGACGTTCGGCCAGATGGCCG
>JAKAIH010000130.1 GCA_021825225.1 Pseudomonadota bacterium | reverse complement strand
TCACGATCTGGTCCAGCGGCCTGAGCTCGCCCACGCGGTGGATCACCAGCGCATCGATGATGTCCCAGCGGCTCTTCGCTTCGGCGACGATGCCCGCGAGCGCTTTCTCGGTCATGCCCGGATAGTGCTCCAGCGTCATCCCGGCCACCGCATCGCCATCGTTCACGTCGCGCACCAGGCCGATGAAACTGGCGATGGCGCCGATGCCGGGATCGGCGCGGCGGAACGCGGCGATTTCCGCGCCGATATCGAAGTCTTCGCGCTGCACGCGGACTGGCATCTCAGCCCCCGGTCACCGGTGGAAAGAACGCGATCTCGTCACCGGCCTTTACCGGCGTATCGTCGCGCGCTATGTCCTGATTGACCGAAGCGCGTACCGCCTTGCCCGGGGCCAGCGCAACGGCCGAGGCGCCGCCGCGCGCGGCGAGTTGCGCGCGCAGGCTTTTCAAGTCGCAGGCTTCCATCGGCAGATCGACCATCTCCTGCGTTATGCCCATCTCTTCACGCAGCCTGGCAAAGTAGAGAATCCTGATGCTCACTGAAACAGCTCCGAAAAAGGAAGGAATTTCACCATGTCGCCGCGCCGGATCGCGTGCTTGGCCGGATTGTCGACGAAGCCGTCGCCCCATACCGCCGAAGTCAATACCGCCGAACTCTGGTTCGCAAACAGATCGAGCCCGCCGGCTGGGTTCAATTTTACGCGCAGGAACTCGCGCCGGGTGTCTGGCCTCGCCCAGTCGAAATCGGCGCGCAGCGCATAACTGATCGGCTCCACCCGGGCGACGCCCTGGCAGCGCAGGATGAACGGCCGCACGAAAATCAAAAACGTCATGAAACTCGACACCGGGTTGCCGGGCAGACCGATGAAATGCGCCTTGCGTCCCGCGCCGGCACGGATCTCGCCAAAGGCCAGCGGCTTGCCCGGCTTGACCGCTATTTTCCACATATTGAGCCTGCCTTCGGCCTCGACCGCGGGCTTGATGTGGTCTTCCTCGCCCACCGATACCCCGCCCGAGGTGACGATGAGGTCATTGCCGGCGGCGGCCTCGCGCAGCACTGCGCGCGTCGCATCCAGCCGGTCGGGCACGATGCCGTAATCCGTGAGCTCGCAGCCGAACTGCCGCATCAATCCGTTCAAGGTAAAGCGGTTGGAGTTGTAGATGCGGCCCGGCGGCAGCGGTTCGCCCGGCATCACCAGCTCGTCGCCGGTGAAAAACACCGCGACCCTGAGCCGGCGATACAGCGGCAGCGCCGCGATCCCGACCGAAGCGGCAAGCCCGGTGTCCTGCGGCCGCAGCTTGGTGCCGGCCGCGAGGATTTCGCTGCCGGCGCGGATGTCCTCGCCCACGCGCCGCACCCATTCGCCCGGCTCGGGCCGGTGCTTGATGACGACGGCGTCTCCGTCCTGCGCGCACAGTTCCTGCATCACCACCGCGTCGGCGCCGGGCGGAATCGGCGCGCCGGTGAATATGCGCGCGGCCGTGCCGCGCGCGAGCGGCTGCGGCATGCTGCCAGCCGCGATGCGCTGCGACACCGGCAGGCGCGCCGCGCCGGAGGCGCAATCTGCCGCACGGACGGCGTAACCATCCATGGAAGTGTTGTCCAGCGAGGGCACGCTAAGCGCCGAGTACTGCGCCCGCGCCAGCACGCGGCCAGTGGCAACCAGGGTGGCCACCTGCTCCGTGTCGGCCACCGAAGTCGCGCCGGCGAGCAGGAAAGCCAGCGCCTCGTCGACGGAAAGCATGCCTTGGTTCATGGCTTCAACTCCAGGGTATCGAGCACGAAAGCGGCAATCGCATCGTGGTCTTCCAGGCCGAACTGCGGCAAGCCGCATTGAATCGGCGTGTCCGTGGCCAGCGCCACGATATGTTCGTCCTCCGGATACAGCGGCGGTTTGCCGCTGGATTTGCGGTAGATCTCGAGCTTGGGCAAGGGGTAATACTTGTAGCCCTCGATCAGCAGCAGGTCGCAGGGGGACATGCGCGCGATCTGTTCTTCCAGCGTCGCCTCGGCTTCGTCGCGCGCCTCGTGCATCAGTGCCCAACGCTGCCTGGAGGTGACCAGCACTTCGGTACAGCCCGCCGCGCGATGGCGGAAGGAGTCCTTGCCCGGGTGGTCGATGTCGAAGCGGTGGTGCGCATGCTTGATCAGCGATACCGTGAGGCCGGCGCGCACGAAACGCGGAATCACCTGTTCGATCAGCGTGGTCTTGCCGCTGCCGGACCAGCCGGCAAAGCCGAAAATCTTCATCTGCGTGATGCGCCCGGCCCGAACGAGAGGCGGTAGTTGTCGAACGAGCAATTTTAGCAGCATTCCACTGCCCGCCCGGGCTCCTGCTGCCGGCAGGCTGCCTGCCGGCCGCGGCACGCCTCAGGCCAACGGCACCAGCTTGCCGTCCTCCAGATGGAAGCGCCGCACGCCCGATAGCTCGATGACTTCGCGGTCGTGGCAGGCGATCAGCACGCTCACGCCATCGGCGAACAGGCGTGGCAGCAGCTCGAGCGTCCGGCGGCGGCCGTCGGCATCCAGATTGGCGGTCGGTTCATCGAGCAGCAGCAGCTGCGGCGAGAGCACCTTGGCACGCGCCAGGGCGACGCGCTGCTTCTCTCCACCGGAGAGTTTTTGCGGCGGCACCGCGACGACTTCGCGCAGGCCGGCCCAGTCGATCGCCTCCTCCACTTTCTGCAGCCATTGCTCGCGCGCCACACCGCGCACCTTCAGGCCGTATGCGATGTTGGCCGCGACGCTGGTATGAAACAGGTAGGGGTGCTGATGCACATATACCACGCGCAGCCGCCAGTCATCCGGATAGCGCGGCAGCGGCGTCTGCTCGCCCTCCAATCGCAGTACGCCCGCGTCGGCCGCCTCGAGTCCGGCCAGAATGCGCAGCAAAGTGGTCTTGCCGCTGCCGTTGTCCCCGGACAGCACGTAACCCTGTCCGCGCTCGACGCCCAGTCCGATTCCGTCGAGCACGCGGCGCCCGCCCAGGCGCCGCACCACGCCCTCGGCCTCGAGCAAAGCCCGGCTCATTTCAGGCCGCCTTCGCCCTGCAAAAACGCCATAGCGACATTGATGCCCAGGGCGAGCGCCATCAGCACCATGCCCAGGGCGATGCCCTGGGCGAAATCGCCTTTGCTCGTTTCCAGTGCGATGGCCGTGGGCATATTGCGCGTCAGGCCGTCGATATTGCCGCCGATCATGATGGCGCAGCCGACTTCGGAGATCACCCGGCCAAAAGCAGTCACCACCGCGGCGATGATGCCGAAGCGGACCTCCGACAGCGTGGTAAGCGCCGCGCGTTTGCCGCTTGCACCCAGGCTGCGGGCAGTTTCGAACACGCGCGGGTCGGCCCCCTGCACCGCCGAAACGGTGAACGTCACCAGCACCGGAAACGCGATGACCATATAGCCGATCACGATCGCCGTCGGCGTGAACAGCAATTCCAAGGAACCGAACGGCCCGCGCCGCGACAACAGCAGATAGAGCACCAGCCCGACGACCACGGTCGGAAACGACAGCAGTGCCTGCACCAGCACCACCAGGGCGCGTTGGCCGGGAAAGCGCCGCCTCGCCAAAAGCACGCCGAACGCAATCGACGGCGGCGATATCAGGAGGATCGCAGTGACCGAAAGCCAGATCGACAGCCAGATGATCTGCAGCAATTCCGGATCGCCCCGCAGCAACAAGGCAAAAGCTTGGCGCGTGGGTTCGAGTAGATCCATTGTGTCCCGGCAGCTGAGGCGGCCGGCGCAAGCGCCGGCCGCAGGGATGCGGCGCTATTTCTTGTAATCGGGGAAGAACAGCTGCGCGCCGTTCGGCCTGAACGCCGCAATCGCAGCCTGACCTTCGGGTGAGGTGATCCATTCGATGAAATCCATCGCGCCCGCGTAGTTGATGCCGGGATAGCGTTTCGGATTCACCGCAATGACGCCGTACGGGTTGAGCATCTTCTTATCGCCTTCGACCAGCACTTCGAGCCCGGTGCGCGCCTTGTAGGTGGCATACGTGGCCCGGTCGCTCAGCGTGTAGCCGCCCTTTTCCCCGGTGAAGGTGAGCGTTTGGCCCATGCCCTGACCGATCGCGATATAGTTCGGCCCCTTGGGGTCGATGCCGAGCGCCTTCCAGTAGCCGAGTTCCATCTTGTTGGTGCCGGAATCGTCGCCGCGCGAGACGAACTTGACGCCGCTCTCCTTGATTTTCTTCATCGCGGCAAGCACATCCTTCATGCCGCGCAAATGCGCCGGGTCGCTCTTCGGACCGACCAGAACGAAATCGTTGTACATCACGTCGCGCCGGTTGACGCCGTAGCCCTTGGCGATAAACTCGTCCTCGGCCTTGCGCGCGTGCACCAGTATCACGTCCGCGTCGCCGTTCTCGCCCAGTTTCATTGCGTTGCCGGTGCCGACCGCGACATAGGGAACCTTGCAACCGCACTTGGCTTCGTACTTCGGCAGCAGCACCTTGAGCAGTCCCGAGTTGTCGGTGCTGGTGGTGGTCGCCATCTTGAGGTCCCGCGCTGCAGCCGGGCCCGTCGCACCAAGTGTCAAAGCGCCAAGCGCGAACAGCAATGCAAGAATTTTTTTCATGCCGATGCTCCTTCCGTGAAAATCGTATTAGTGAGTTCGAACAACAGGTGTTGAAACTTTTCGGCCCTGCCGGCAAGCACCAAGCGCTGGCGAAAACCGTCAGACTCCGGCACCAGGTCGAAATTTCCCTGACTTTCTGCTAACTTATGGCGATATTATTCGATTGCGCGTCATATCCAAATATGAACTGGACTGCATAATGATTCGGGTCAAACTGCAATACGAGTGGCAACTTCAACCCGGCGGCGGTCAGGCGGTCGAGCCTATCCTGTTCCGCCTGCTGTACGCGATACATTCCGCCGGCTCCCTCGCCGGCGCGGCGCGGGCGACGCGACTGTCATACCGGCATGTCTGGGGCCTGATGGGCAAATGGGAGCGCATGTTCGGCAAGCCTCTGGTCAGGCTGAGCCGCGGCCGCGGCGCGGAACTCACCGAATTCGGGCAGAAGCTGCTGTGGGCGGAGCAATTGGTGCAGGCGCGGCTCGCGCCGGAGCTGGAAAGCGTGGGCCACGAGATCGAGCGCGCGCTGTCGCCCGTCATCGCGGCCAGCGCAAACCGGCTTGCGCTGTGCGCCAGCCACGATCTTGCGCTGGCCCAGCTGCGCGACCTGCTGGCGCGCGGCGACGGTTTGAAGCTCGACCTGCGCTTCCTCGGCAGCCTTGACAGCCTCGCCGCGCTGGCCAAGGGGCAGTGCAGCATCGCCGGGTTTCACTTCGCCGAGGGCATGGAGCAGGCGGCGGCGGCAATGTTCCGCCGTTATCTCAAACCGCGCCAGCACCAACTTATCGGCCTGGCAACGCGCACCCAGGGCCTGATGGCGGCGCGAGGCAATCCCAAGGGCATCCGCGACCTCAGCGATCTGACGAGAAAGGAAGTGCGCCTGATCAACCGCCAGCGCGATTCGGGCAGCCGCATCGAATTCGACGAACTGCTGTCCGGAGCCGGGATCGATCCGGCCGCCATAGACGGTTACCACACGGAAGAATTCACCCACCTCGCGGTTGCCGCGACGGTCGCCGGCGGCATGGCGGACGCCGGCTACGGCATTCGTGCGGCGGCCGCGCACTACGGCCTCGATTTCATTCCCCTGCTGACCGAGCGCTACTACCTCGCCTGCCGCAGCGACTCCACGAACGAACCGCTGCTGGCGCGATTCATCGAACTTCTGCGCGGTCCGGAGCTACGCAACATCCTGTCCGCAATGCCGGGATACGGCACTTCCATCACCGGCAAATCCTATGATGTAAGCGACGCACTGCCGACGCGGCGCCCTGCCTCGACGGTGGCGAGTTCAACCTGAGGAGATCTCCATGAAAATCAGCGCGAGAAACACCATCAAAGGTACGGTCAGGAAAGTCATTCAGGGCCCGGTCAGCGCCGAAGTGGTGCTAAGCGTCGCCCCGGGGATAGAAATCGTTGCGGTGATCAGCACCCCCTCGGCAAAGACGCTGAAATTGAAAAAAGGCAAGAAGGCCTATGCGGTCATCAAAGCAAGCAGCGTGATGGTGGCTACCGACTGAGCGCCTGCATCTGCGAAAAACCGAAGGCCGAGGCGGCCCATTGAGACCGCCTTTAACTTTGCGTCGGCTAGGGCCAGCACAATAAACCGTCGCTGCGCAAATCGACCGTGATCTCGCTTCCGGTTTCCAGGCCGTGATGGCGCACCAGATTGCTGTGCGCATCCAGCCACAGCCGCTCGCTGCCGCAGCGCAGAGCGATCTGGAAGTACGTTCCCAGATTGAGCCGCGATTCGACTCGGCCGGCGACCGGATTATCGCTGCGGTGGTGCTCGGGTTTCAACGCCGGCAGCCGCACCGCCGTCGGCGCAATCATCCACTGCACCACTCGGCCGACCGCTAGTTCAGGCTGCTGCGGCATACGCAGGACGGCGCCCGCGGCTGCCTCCCACTGCAGCAGGCTGACGCCGGCGGCGGGGTCATGCCCGGCGATGCGTCCGCTGAACAGATTGCGATGCCCGAGCAGCCGCGCGACATCCACGCTGCCGGGCCGCAACAGCACCTCAGCCGGCGCCCCTTGCTGTACGATGCGCCGCCCGCTCATCACCGCCACACTGTCGGCCTGCGCCGCCAGATGCGGATCGTGGCTCACCGCCAGCACGGGCAAACCGAATTCATGCACCTCGGAAATCAATTCGGCCATGACTTCGTCGCGCGTGGCGGCGTCGAGCGCCGAACTCGGCTCGTCCAGCAAAAGCAACTGCGGCTTGCGCGCGAGCGCGCGCGCCAGGGCCACCCGCTGCTGTTGCCCGCCAGACAGCGCTGCGGGGTAATGCTCAGCCACGTCCGCGAGGCGTACACGCGCCAGGAGTTCCATGGCCAGCGCGCGCCGCTGCGCGCCGCGCGGCAGCGCAAACGCGACGTTCTCCCAGGCGCGCAGATGCGGAAACAGCGCATAGCCCTGCGGCAAATAACCGACGGCGCGATGTTGCGGCGGTAAGCCGCCGAAGGGTTCGCCCTGGGCCGGCAGCAGGCCGGCAATAGCGCGCAAGAGCGTGGTCTTGCCCTCGCCGCTTTGTCCCAGCAGCACGGTAAATCCATCGACCTCGAAGCAGGCCTGCAGCCGCACCGGATGCTCGACGCGGTAATCGATACGCATGGGCTTAGAACAGGCGCTGGCGGCGCGAAGCCAAGCCAAGCAGCAAGGGTAGCGGCATGGCCACCAGGAAGAACACCCACAGCAGCGGATACACCGCAGGCAGCCCGATGTCCTGCAGATTGACCCAGAGCTTGACCGGAATACCCTG
>JAKAIH010000129.1 GCA_021825225.1 Pseudomonadota bacterium | reverse complement strand
GGGCGGCTTTCGTCAAAACTCTATCAGCGCAACTCGGCTTGCTACCATTGCGCGCTCCGCGCGCCAACCGTGTGTTCTGTACGGATGTGCTTTTCTTCATCCGTGCGCAATCGGCGATCCGCGCGGACGGCCCGCCGTCCGCGCAAGTTCTAACACCACAACTGGATGTAACCCCGGCGTCAGCCGGTGTCCGCGCTACGGCTGAGCTTTGCGACAACGGAGGCGCGAATTAGATCGCCGACTCGTTGGTCTCGCCGGTGCGGATGCGCACCACCTGCTCGACCGAGGTGACGAAAATCTTGCCGTCGCCGATCTTGCCGGTGCGCGCCGCCTTGATGATCGCCTCGATCGCCTGCTCCAGGATGCTGTCCGCCACGACGATCTCGATTTTCACCTTGGGCAGGAAATCCACCACGTACTCGGCACCGCGGTAGAGTTCGGTGTGGCCTTTCTGCCGGCCGAAGCCCTTGACCTCGGTTACGGTGAGCCCGCTCACGCCGATCTCCGACAAGGCTTCGCGCACCTCGTCGAGTTTGAACGGTTTTACCACAGCGTCTATTTTTTTCATGGCGGACTCTCCCGTGTCGCAGTTGCCGCAAGTATATCAACAATTAGCGGGAGGAGGCGGATGGAAGCGGGCTGCGACGGCGCGTTCTCGCCGCCTCTAGAATTTCTCGCGGTACCTCGAGGTGATCGGATAGCGCCAGTCCTTGCCGAAGCCGCGCTGGGTAATGCGTATGCCGACCGGCGCCTGGCGGCGCTTGTATTCATTCCTTTTGATCAGCCCCACCACGCGCGCCACGTCCTCCTCGCGCTGACCACCCGCCACGATCTCGGCCGGACTCAGGTTCTGCTCCATGTAGCCGGACATGATGGCATCGAGCACTTCGTAGGGCGGCAGGCTGTCCTGGTCGGTCTGGTCCGGGCGCAACTCGGCCGAGGGCGCGCGCTCGATGATGCGCCGCGGGATCACCTCGCCCAGGGTATTGCGGTATTCCGCGAGGCGATACACCAGAGTCTTGGCCACATCCTTGATCGCGGCGAACCCGCCCGCCATGTCGCCGTACAACGTCGAATAGCCCACCGCCATCTCCGATTTGTTGCCGGTGGTGAGCACGATGGAGCCGAATTTGTTGGACAAAGCCATCAGCAGCGTGCCGCGGATTCGCGCCTGCAGGTTTTCCTCGGTCGCGTCCACCGGCAGCCCCTTGAACTCGCCCGCAAGCGCGGCGAGGAAGGCGTCGAACATCGGCTTGATGGGAATTTCGTCGTAACGCACGCCCAGGCGCTTGACCATGTCGCGCGAGTCGATCCAGCTCATATCGGCGGTGTATTTCGAGGGCATCATCACCGCGCGCACCTTGTCCGCTCCGAGCGCGTCGCAGGCGATCGCCAGCGTCAGGGCGGAGTCGATACCGCCCGACATCCCCAAAATCGCGCCGGGAAAGCCGTTCTTGCCGAGGTAGTCGCGTACGCCCAGGCACAGGGCGCGGTAGACGGACGCCTCGAACGACAGGGCCGGCGCGCGGCTGCCCGGCTGCGGCACACCGTCGACGACATCGATGTAATCCAGCGCCTCCTCGAAATAAGGCAGCTGATGCGTCAACTCTCCGCGCGCGTCGAGTGCGAAAGAAGCGCCGTCGAACACCAGCTCGTCCTGGCCGCCGGACAGGTTTGCATACACGATCGCCAGCCCGTTCTCCGCGGCGCGGTTGCGCGCCACCGCAAGGCGCGAAGCGTGCTGGCGTGTGTGATAAGGCGAGGCGTTGAGCACCAGCAGCACCTGGGCACCCGCGGCGCGCGCCAGGCGCGGCGCATCGGCGCGCCACACGCGGCGCTGCTGCGCCGCCGCGGTGCCCTGCTGCGCGGCACTGGCGCCGGCTTCCACCGGTCCCTGCTCGCCCCAGAGGTCTTCGCAGATGTTGATCCCCAAACGCACGCCGTTCACCTCGAATACCACCGGCTCGCCACCGGGCTCGAAATAGCGTTCTTCGTCGAACACCGTGTAGTTGGGCAGATTGCGCTTGCGATAGGTGGTTGCGACCCGGCCTTGCTGCAATACAGACGCAGCGTTATAGCGCCTGCCCGCGGCGAGTTGCGGATGGCCCACGACGACCGCGATTCCCCGCACTGCCACGGCGAGCTGCTCCAGGGAGTCTGCACAATCGCGGAAGAATCCGTCGCGCAACAGCAGGTCTTCGGGCGGATAGCCGCACAGCGAGAGTTCGGGCGTAAGCAATACTTGGGCGCCGGCAGCCTTGGCGCGCGCGGCGCAATCCAGGATTTTGGCGGCGTTGCCCGCCAGATCGCCGAGGATGCAATTGATCTGCGCGACCGCGATTCTGACCGTGTTGCTCATAGGGGGATTATAACGCTTGCAGCGCGCCGACCCATCGCCAATAATCTGCTAATTCACGCACCAATTACCGCAGGCGCCCACTCGCGCAAACCCGTTTAAGAATGCACACCCGCCCTTGCTAACCCGGCCCCCAGGACTCACCCAGTCGCCCGAGCTCGACCTGCGCCTGCTCGAAAATCTGTCCGGCGTCCATGCCGCGGACTGGAACCGGCTCGCGGCCGGCCATCCGCTCCTATCGCACGAATTTTTCCACGCCTTGCACAGTACCGGCTGCGCCAGCGCCGATAGCGGCTGGCTGCCGCAATTCCTGACACTGTGGGACAAAACTGCGCCCGGGAATGCAGGCGGTCCGACCGCACCCCGGCTCAAGGCGGCCATGCCGCTGTATCTAAAATCGCACTCCTATGGCGAATACGTGTTCGACTGGGCCTGGGCCGACGCCTACCAGCGTCACGGCCTCGCGTATTACCCCAAACTGCTCGCGGCCATCCCGTTCTCGCCGGTGTCCGGGCCGCGCCTGCTGGCCACGACCGACGCCGAGCGCTCCGCGTTGCTGTGCGCCGCGCTAGCCCTCGCACGCGACACGTCCTCGCTGCACATCCTGTTTCCGCAGCCCGAGGAGGCGACGTTGATGCAGTCTGAAGGCATGATGCTGCGCTCGGGCGTGCAATTTCACTGGAACAATCCCGGCTATGCGTCGTTCGAGGAATTCCTGGCGCAAATGTCGCACGACAAGCGCAAGAAAATTAAGCAGGAGCGACGCAAGCTGCGCGATGCGGGCGCGAGTTTCCGGCGCCTGCGCGGGAACGAGATCGAGGAACACGACTGGGCTTTTTTTGCACGTTGCTATCAGCGCACCTATCGCGAGCATCGCTCCACGCCCTATCTCAACCTGGAGTTCTTCCAGCGCCTGGGACAGACCATGCCGCAGCACACGCTCCTGATCGTGGCCGAACTCGACGGCAAGCCCATCGCCAGCGCGCTCAACCTGTACTCGCAGGAAACGCTATACGGCCGCTACTGGGGTGCACTGCAGTACCTGCCCTGCCTGCATTTCGAAACCTGCTATTACCAGGCGCTGGAGTTTTGCATCGAGGAGGGAATCAAGGTGTTCGAAGGCGGCGCCCAGGGCGAGCACAAGCTTGCGCGCGGCTTCCTGCCGGTAAAGACGCAATCGGCGCACTGGCTGGCGCACCCCGAATTTTCCGATGCGGTGGAGCGCTTTCTCGAGCGTGAACAGCTGGGCATCGCGCGCTATGTGGATGAATTGAACGAGCACTCCCCCTATAAAGCGGCGGAAGCAGACTAGAATTTCGGTTTCTTCTTCGCCTTTTTATAGCGCTCCACGCCGGCGAGAATTTCCTGCTTCGCCTCTTCCGCGCCTACCCAGCCCTCGATCTTCACCCATTTACCCGGCTCGAGGTCTTTGTAGTGCTGGAAGAAATGCGAAATCTGCGCAGTCGTCAGTTCGGGCAGGTCGCGCGGCGACTTGATCGCGCGGTACAGGCTGGAAAGCCTGTCCACCGGCACCGCCAACAGCTTGGCGTCGCCGCCCGCCTCGTCTTCCATCTTGAGCATGCCTATAGGCCGGCAGCGCACCACCACGCCGGTGATCACGGGAACGGGGCTCAGCACCAGCACGTCCACCGGATCTCCGTCATCCGAAATGGTGTGCGGGATATAGCCGTAATTGCAGGGGTAATGCATCGCAGTCGACATGAAACGGTCGACGAATACCGCACCGGTTTGCTTGTCCACCTCGTATTTGATCGGATCGGCGTTCATCGGGATTTCGATGATCACGTTGACGTCGTTGGGAACGTCGCGGCCTGAGGTGACTCGGTCCAGATTCATGGTGCGTCCTAAATTGATCGTGTATTCTAAAACAGGCGTGCCGAAGGCGATAATATAGGTCAATTGCACGAGGGAATGCTTCACCTCATTTTGTAATAAGCTATAGGCCATCATTTTTTCCGGACGGCCCCAATGAGCGACAAGCCCATCACCCTCAGCGATCTGCAAAAACTGCACCGCGACGGCAGCAAAATCGCCATGCTCACCGGTTACGACGCGAGCTTCGGCGCATTGCTGGAGAATGCCGGCGTCGAAAGCATCCTGGTGGGCGATTCGCTGGGCAACGTACTGCAGGGGCGCGATACCACGCTGGCGGTCACTCTGGCCGATATGATCTACCACGTGAGTTGCGTCGCCCGGGGCGCCAAGCGCGCGTTCCTGATCGGCGACATGTCCTTCGGCAGCTACCAGGAGGGCGCCGAACAGGCGTTCCGCAACGCGGCGCAGCTGATGGCGGCCGGCGCGCACATGGTCAAGCTGGAAGGCGGGGTGGCTTTTGCGCAGACCACGGAATTCCTGGTGAAACGCGGCGTGCCGGTGTGCGGCCACCTCGGCCTCACGCCGCAGTCGGTACATCAGCTCGGCGGATTCCGCGTGCAGGGCAAGACCGTGGACGCCGCGCGCCAGCTGGTCGAAGATGCGCTCGCGCTGGAGCGTGCCGGCGCCGGCATGATCGTGCTTGAAGCGATCCCGGCCAAGCTCGCCGCCGAGATCACGGCCAGCCTGTCGATTCCGACCATAGGCATAGGCGCCGGCCGCGACTGCTCCGGCCAGGTACTCGTGTTATACGATCTCCTGGGCGTGTTCCCGGGCAGGAAGGCGAAGTTCGTGCGAAATTTCATGGATGGCGCCAGCAGCATCCAGCAGGCAGTGGAGAACTACGTGCGCGCGGTGAAAGACGGGTCCTTTCCGGGGCCCGAACACAGCTTCTAACGCGCTGTTGAAAAGCGCCTCACTGACACGAATACGCGCGTCATCAAGACGCTCTCCAGCAGGGAAGGGTTTTTCAACAACCCTGACTTGGAGGGTATAAAAGGGGGCGTCGCCCCCTTTTTCAACACCTTGCTAACCGGATTTGCGCAGGCCGCCCAGCAGCGCCGCGACCTGGCGTCCCGGCTTTTGCGCTGCCGGCCGGCTCGGTTCTGAAGTCGCAGGGGCACTGCTGCTCGGAACGTAGGGTGCGGAAAATATCGAGTCCACCGGTTTCGCCGGTGCTTTCGCCGCGTGCGGGCGCGCGCCGCCGCGCGTCAGGCTGCTGCTGCGCTCGGAGCGGCGCTCGGGCCGCTCGCGCTCGGTATGCATCAACACCGACACACCCGAGGCATCCGGTTCGAAACCCGGAATAATGGTCTGCGGAATGCGTATCTTGATGAATTTCTCGATCGCCGCGAGTTTTTCGTGCTCGTCGGCGCACACCAGGGAAATCGCCCGGCCGGTGGAGCCGGCGCGGCCGGTGCGGCCGATGCGGTGCACGTAATCTTCGGGCGCGCCGGGCAGTTCGAAATTGATCACCACCGGCAATTCCACGATATCCAGGCCGCGTGCGGCAACATCGGTCGCCACCAGCACCGGCGTCTTGCCGGATTTGAAATCGGCCAACGCCTGGATACGCTCCACCTGCGATTTGTCGCCGTGGATCGCGGCAGCATGAATCCCGTCTTTCTGTAGCTGATAGGCGAGGCGGTTGACACCCAGGCGCGTGCCGCCGAACACCAGCACCTGGGACAGGTTCTGCGTGCGCACCAGATGCGCGAGCAGATCGCGCTTCCTCTCGCGCCTGACCGGATGCACCTCGTGGCTCACCAGTTCCGCCATGGCATTGCGCCGTGCGACCTCAATCAGCACCGGCTGGTGCAGCATGGTGTCGGCGAGTCGCTTGATCTCTTCGGAGAACGTGGCCGAGAACAGCAGGTTCTGCCGCTTCGCCGGCAACAGCGCAAGGATGCGCCGAATGTCCGGCATGAACCCCATGTCTAGCATGCGGTCGGCTTCGTCCAGCACCAGGATTTCGACCTGACCCAGCATCACCGTCTTTTGCTGCACATGATCGAGCAGCCGGCCCGGTGTCGCCACCAATACCTCTACGCCGGATCGCAGCAATTGAATCTGCGGAGCGATGTCGACACCGCCGAACACCACACCCGGGCGCAAGCCCAGGTGCTTGCCATAGTCGCGCACGCTCTCGGCGACCTGGGCCGCGAGTTCGCGTGTCGGGGTGAGGATAAGCGCGCGCACCGGGTGGCGCGCCGGAGAAGCGCTGGTATTGGCGTGGCGCGCCAGGCGCTGCAACAGGGGCAAGGTAAAACCGGCGGTCTTGCCGGTGCCGGTCTGGGCACCGCCCATGACATCGAGACCCTGCAGGATCACGGGGATCGCTTGGGCCTGAATCGGGGAAGGCTCGGTGTAGCCCTTCTCGGTGACTGCCTGCAGCAACTCCGGCAGCAGACCAAGATCGGAAAAGGAAGTGGCGGGGGCGGTCATAAACCCTGCAAGCTGAGGTGCGAGGGCAAAGCTTCTTTGACGCTGGATGACTTGATTGATATGTCCACGGATTACCGGATTGGGCGGCCCCGCCAAGCGGGGCTGCGATGATGGAACGAATGCCAATTATAGGCCTGTCGCGCCCTGCGCGCTTGCCTATCGAGCCTGGATTTCCGCCCCTTAACGGCCCAATCAGCTAAAATGATCGCTTTATAGGCCCTGTTTCTAACCCTTCCTCCCGATCATGAGCCGATCCAGCGCCTTTCTGGTGGTGATTCCAGCGCGCTACGCCTCCAGTCGCCTGCACGCCAAGCCGCTGGCGGATATCGCCGGCAAGCCCATGGTGGTGCGTGTGGCCGAGCGCGCCCGCGAAAGCGGCGCGAAGGCGGTGTGGGTCGCAACCGACCATCAGCAGGTATTCGACACCGTACGCAGCCACGGCCACCAGGCGCTGATGACGCGCGACGATCACCCCACCGGCACCGACCGCATCGCCGAGGTGACCGAACAGTTGGGCCTCGCCGACAGCGAAATTGTAGTGAACGTGCAAGGCGATGAGCCGCTGATCGCCCCCGAATTGATTCGCGAAGTGGTTCAATCGCTGGCCGAACATGAGCAGGCGAGCATCGCCACGGCCTGTCACCCGATCACCGACACCGAGT
>JAKAIH010000128.1 GCA_021825225.1 Pseudomonadota bacterium | reverse complement strand
TCTGGACACCCACGCGCTGGCGCAGCGGGCGCTGGTACCGGTGCTGCACCACGGCGACCAGCCGCGGCGCGCGCTGCAGGATCTGTACGAAGCCGGGCACCTCGGCATCAAGACCGGCAAGGGCTTCTACGACTGGAGCGGCAAGGACCCGGACCAGGTCAAGGCCGAGGCCGGGCGCAAGCTTACCGAATTGCTCGCCTACCTTAAGCAGCAGCGCTAGGCGCCGCGCGCGCTCGCTTTGTTCCCATTCCGGCGTGAGCAGCGGCTGCGCCGACCGCCCCGGCGCCGCTGCGCCGGTCAATAGCCCTGCAGGAACAGATAGGTGATCAGCGCGATGCCGAAAGCCGCGACCGCGAGGTTCATGATCACGGACATGTTCACCCAGTAGCCCGCGGGTATTTCGACCGGCTTCAGGGTTTTGAGCACGGCCCTGAACTGAAGCGCGGCGAGCACCGACAGGGACGCCCCGAGCAGGATGAATACCAGGCCGATCCAGAACGACATTCCCGTCTCGGGGATCGGCCTGCCGCCCGGCGCGATCCCGCCGGGCGCGATCATGTGCAGGAACAGGCCGAAGCGCTCCACCGCAAAACCGAAAGCCATCAGCGTAAGGCAGGTCCGGTTCCACGCGAGGAGCGTGCGCTCGGCCGCAAAGAATACCCTGGGATCGTTCAAATCCGACATGGTCCCCTACCTGCCTTGTGGCGCAACGGCGCTCAGGCCGTCACCGGCACGGCGGCATCTGCCTTCTTCGGCGCGCGAACTTTCTGCAATCCCGTGCGTATGGCGGCTTCCACGGTCTCGACGCTGTTGTTGAGAGCAAGGCTCTTGGCGTACACCTTCTTTTCCTCGACCTTGGCCAGGCGGCTGATGAGCACGCGCTGCGCCTGCGGCGAGCCCGCGCCGTGCATGGACTCGGTGAGGTAGGCCACCGCAGCGCGGCCCATGGTGAGGTTCTCGATCAGGCGCAGCATGCGCACGCGCTCGTAGGTGCTCGTGCCTGCGGCGCCGGCGAGGTATTTCTGCAGCAGTTCGCGCGTCGCCGGGTTCAGCCAGTCCTTCCCCGAGGGCAGCGTGACCATGAGGCCGCCGGCGATGTCCTGCAGGAGGCGCGCGATCTCGTAGGGCAGGCGCGTCACGTTCTGTTTGCACACGTTGGCGAGCAGCGCGTCGACGAAAAAATTTCCCGCCGGCAGCTTTGCGCCGTTGGCCGAGCAGGCGATGCCGCAGGCAAACAGGGTTTCGTTGAGATGATTCATCTCGACGATTTTGTCCTTGATGTGCGAGGCCTTGGCCACGCCGTTGTATTCGGCGATCGATGCCGCGGCGCCTATGGCCACGTCGCCGTTGCCGACCTTGCAGCCGCCGTAGCTCTGGCGGTGGTAGCTCGCGAACAGATCGACCAGCGTGCCGGCAAATTCGGTTTCGCCGTTCATGAAGATCATGTCCTCGGGCACGAACACGTCGTCGAAGATCATCAGCGCTTCCTGCCCGCCGTAGGTCGAACTGCCCGCATCCATGTCCGAGGCTTCGCCGCCGCCGAGCTTGCGCTCGTCGCAGGACTGGCGGCCGTAGACGTAGGTGATGCCGTCCGCATCCGCGGGCAGTGCGCAGGTGATGGCGTAGTCCTTTTCGTCCGGCTTCAGCGAAGCGGTCGGCATGACCAGCACCATGTGCGAGTTGATCGCCCCGGTCTGATGCGCCTTGGCGCCGCGGATGACCACGCCGTCGCGGCGGCGCTCGACCACGCGCAGGTACATGTCCTGGTCCTGCTGCTCGGAGGGACGCTTGCCGCGGTCGCCCTTGACGTCGGTCATGGCGCCGTCGACGATCCAGTCGTTCTGCTCCATGGCGAGGGCGAATTTCCTGAAGCGCGCGTGGTAGCCGGTGCCGAGTCTGCGGTCCATGTCGAAGGTGGTGGCGAACACGGCGTTCAGCGCATCCAGACCGACGCAGCGCTGGAAGCAGGTGCCGCAGCGCTGTCCGAGCAGGCGCTGCATGCGCACCTTGTTGATCAGATCCTCGGTGCTCTGATGCAAATGGCAGAAGCGGTTGATGGTCTCGCCGGTGAGCGCGGATCTGGCGGTCATGAGCTGCCTGTGCTCCGCGTCCTGAGCCAATTCGTAGGTAAGGGCCACGCTGTTCATGGACGTCCTGACATAGGGATGCGCGAGGGGGTCGTCGAGCAGCTTTCCGTCGAGGTAGACCTTCAGCGGTTTGCGCCTTGCGAGGCTGTCGCGGTATTGCTGTGCGTTCATCATGGCCATGGTTGATTCTCCAGGAAGAGCGATGGGATGGGTGATAGCCGGGAATGCGCCAATTATAGGCGCGGCACGCCGCGGGCGTCGCTGCGCCGCTTGCGCGCCGAAGACCATGACTTTTCGCCGCCGACATCGCATACTTCGGATTGGCTTTTCAATCGCATCGGCGCAGGCTGATGCCCGGACACCCATACTTTTGCCGACCCCGTCTCCCACAACCAACTGGCCCGCAGTCTCGGCTGCAATCGCATGCGGCGTCGTCGCCGCCGCCTATGTCGGCAAGCTGCCACCGGCGATTCCCCTGCTGCGCGCGGAATTCGGCCTGTCGCTGATTGCGGCCGGCTGGGTCAATTCGACCTTCAATACGCTCGCCGTCACCACCGCTGTGTTCTTCGGCGCGCTCGCCGGCCGTGTGGGCGCGCTGCGCTGCTGCGCCGCCGGGCTCGTCGCCTTGATGCTGGGCGGACTGCTGGGCGCTGCGGCGGCCGGCGCCAGCATGCTGTTCGCCTCGCGCATCGTCGAAGGCGCGGGTCTGATCGCCATTGCCGTATCGGCACCCGCACTGATCGCCGCTGCCAGTTCGCCGCGCGAGCGCAATCTGACCCTGGGACTGTGGAGCAGCTACCTGCCCTTCGGCGCCAGCCTGGCCATGCTGGCAAGCCCGCTCCTGCTCGGCACGCTGGGCTGGCGCGGCTTCTGGCTGGTGATCGTGCTGCTGACCTGCGCCTGCATGGCGGCGCTGTGGCGCTTGCGCTATGCCTACAGCCTGGCGCAGAAAAGCACTACGCGCACGCTCGCAGCCACCTTCCAGGCTTTGCGCCAGCCGGGACCCTGGTGGCTCGCACTCGGCTTCGGCTGCTATTCGCTGATGTTTTACGCCGTCATGGTGTGGCTGCCGACTTTCCTGGTGCAGGAGCGCGGCGCCTCGGTCACCGCCGCTGCGCTCCTGACGGCTTTGGTTGTCGCCGTGAATGCCTGCGGCAATCTTCTCGGCAGCTGGCTGATGCATCGCAGCGTGCCGCGCGGCCAGGTGATCGGCCTTGCTTTCGTCGTCATGGCAGCCTGCGCCTGCGGCATATTCTCTTCCGGCCTGCCCGATTCTCTGCGCGCCCTGTTGTGCATGTTCTATATGTTCTCCGGCGGAACCATCCCGGCAGCAGTGCTCTCCGGCTCGCACATCTACGCCCGCGATGCGAGCCAGATCAGCGGCATCCAGGGCTTGATCGTGCAACTGGCCCAGCTCGGCCCCTTCTTCGGTCCGCCCCTGATCGCCGCGGTGGTTTCCGCCCAGGGTAACTGGGGGGCGTCGCTGTGGGTGCTGCTCGCGGCAGCCATCCTGGGCACGCTGTTCAGCCAGCTTGCGGCCCGCGCCGAGCGCAGTTTGTTGCGGCGCTGAACTCCGCCGGCGATCTGCCGGCGCGCACAATTTTGAACTTGTAGCACGGCGCACACTCAAAAACCGTGCGTGCGCCGGCCGTGGCCGCAGCGCGCGGCCGGTGCACGCCATCGTCCGCGCCCGGCTGCGGCAAAACTCGTTCAAGAAGAAACGGTATCAAGATGATAAACATTGAGAATCTGTGCAAGACCTTCGGCCACAACAAAGCCGTCGACGGCCTGAGTTTCACGGTGGAGCGCGGCGAGGTGCTCGGTTTTCTCGGGCCCAATGGTGCAGGCAAATCGACCACCATGCGCATGATCACCGGCTTTCTCCCGCCCAGCGCCGGCCGCGTAAGCATCGGCAATTACGATGTAGCGAAGTCACCGCTGCAGGCGAAACGGCTGATGGGTTATCTCCCGGAGAACGCGGCCTGCTACTCCGACATGTCGGTGCATGGCTTCCTGTCGTTCGTCGCCGAAATGCGCGGCTTGAGCGGCGACGCCAAGCGACGCTCGGTGCAGCGCGTGGCCGAACTGTGCTTTCTCGGCTCGGTACTGCAGCAGCAGATCGACACGCTGTCCAAGGGGTACAAGCACCGGACCTGCCTGGCGCAGGCGCTGATCCACGATCCCGAGGTGCTGGTCATGGACGAACCTACCGACGGCCTGGATCCGAACCAGAAACACGAGCTGCGGAGCCTGATCCGCGAAATGGGCAGGACCAAGGCGGTGATTTTCTCCACCCATATCCTGGAGGAGGTCGACGCCGCCTGCAGCCGCGCGATCATCATCGACCGCGGCCGCATCGTCGCCAACGGCACGCCCGCGGAACTCAAGAACATGTCGGAGTTTGCCGGCGCAGTGACCCTGGTCGCCCAGGGAGCGGATGCGCACAAGCTCGCGGCGCTCGCGCCGGCCGGCCGCGTCGAGCCGCTCGGCGGCGGCGGCATGCGGGTTTACCCGAGAGACCGGGGTGCTTCCGCGGTGCTGGTGAAGGCGATCATGCAACTGGTCGCGCACGAGGGCTGGAAGATCGAGGCCCTGCGCACGGAGGAAGGTCATCTGGACGAAGTGTTCCGCAGCATTACGCTCCCGGACACGGCGAAAAGCGCGAGCGCGGTGCGCGACACGCAAGCCGTCGCTTAGATCCGCCGCGGGCATTCTGCGCTTGCGTGCGCGGTATTTTCGGACGCAGTGCGGGACACGGCGGCCCGGCCGCAGAGGCGGCCCAAACTGACTCAGGCAAACATGACGGGAGGAATTTCCCTGTGAAACCGGTTCTGGAGGTCGACAATAATGAATAGCAGCATCGCCAACGTCCGCAACATCGCGAAGCGCGAGCTGGGAAGCTATTTCACCTCGCCGGTGGCCTACGTGTTCCTGGTCATCTTCCTTTTGCTCACCGGATTTTTCGCCTTCACCATAGGCAATTTCTTCGAACGCGGCGAGGCCAGCCTGGCCTCGTTCTTCGTCTGGCACCCCTGGCTTTATCTGGTGCTGGTGCCTGCAATCGGCATGCGCGTCTGGTCCGAAGAGCGGCGCTCCGGCACCATGGAACTGCTGCTCACCCTGCCGGTGAACCCGTGGGAGGCGATCCTCGCCAAATTCCTCGCCTCCTGGGCGTTTCTCGCGCTGGCGCTGGCGTTGACCTTTCCCATCGTAATCACGGTGAACCTGCTCGGCGACCCGGACAACGGCCAGATACTCGCCGGCTACGTCGGCAGCCTGTTGCTGGCAGGCGCTTACCTCGCGATCACCTGCATGACCTCGGCCATGAGCCGCAACCAGGTCGTCGCCTTCATCCTGTCGGTGGTGCTGTGCCTGTTCCTGATACTCGCAGGCTTCAATCCGGTCACGGACCTGCTCACGCGCTGGGCAAGCCCGGCGCTGGTGGACGCGGTGGCGGCATTCTCGGTGGTGACCCACTACGACAATTTCCAAAAAGGCGTGATCGACGCGCGCGACCTGCTCTATTTCGCTTCGCTGCTCGGCTTCGCCTTGTTCGCGACCTCGGTCATCATCCGCAATCACCGCAGCGCCTGAGTACATGAAAAAATACGCGACCCTGCTCTACTCCGCCACCGGCCTGGCGGCGCTGTTCCTGCTGCTGGTAGCCCTGAACTACCTCGCCTCGCCGCTGACGCTGCGCGTCGACCTGACCCAGGGCAAAATCTACACGCTCTCGCCGGCGACGCGAAAAATCCTCGGCAAGCTCGACGCACCGCTGACCTTGCGCCTGTACGTGTCGGGCAGCGGCAATGCCATGCCGGTGCCGCTGCGCGCGTTCGCGCAGCGCGTCGAAGACCTGGTGCACGAGTTCAAATCGGCCGCGGGCGGCAAGCTCATCGTCGAGAAGTACAATCCGAAGCCGGATTCCGACGAGGAAGATGCGGCGCAACTGGACGGCATCGAGCCGCAAACCCTGTTCTCGGGCGGGAAGTTCTACCTCGGCCTGACCGTCTCGCGCCTCGATCACAAACAGGTCATTGCGGCGATCTCGCCGCAGCGCGAACAGCTGCTCGAATACGACCTGATACGCGCGATTGCGCGCGTCGCAAATCCGAAAAAGCCGACCATCGGCGTGATGAGCGCGCTGCCGATCCTGGGTGAACCGATGAACTACATGACGCGCCAGGCGAGCGCACCCTGGGCGCTGGCGAGCGAACTCGAAGACGACTACAAGGTCGAGCCCGTGAGCATGACGGCCGACACCATACCCAAGGACGTCAACGTGCTGCTGCTGGTGCATCCGCGCGGCATCGGCGAGCAGACCGAATATGCGCTCGACCAGTTCGTGCTGCGCGGCGGCAAGCTGATCGCCTTCGTCGACCCTTATATGTACTTCGACCGGCAGCCCAATCCGATGATGCCGCAGCTGCCGGGCGAACCGAGCAGCTCCAGCCTGCCGCATTTGTTTCAGGCCTGGGGTGTGAACATGGACCAAGGCAAGGTGATCGCCGATTTGACCTATGCCTCGGGCGCGGACCAGCATTACTCGCCGACGGTGCTGACGCTGAACCGGAACGCGCTCTCCAAGGACGACATCGCGACCAATCAGATCGACACCCTGCTCTACGCCTTCGGCGGCGCATTCGATATAAGCAAGCTTGCCGCCGGGCTCAAGGCTACCGAGCTTGCGCATAGTTCGACGAATTCGATGCTGGTCGACGATAGCGTCGCTTCGAACTCGGGCGACGCGGCCACCAAGAACTTCCAGCCTGCCGGCCGCAGCATGCCGCTGGCACTGCGCCTCTCGGGCAAGTTCAAGACCGCATTTCCAGGTGGCAGGCCTGCGCCCCCAGCGGCAGCCGCCGGCAAGGCCCCGCCGCCGGCCGCGAGCGCAGCGCAGCTGAAGGAGTCCGCCGCCGACAATTCCGTCGTGCTGGTGGGCGATGCCGACATGCTCGCCGACGGCGCGGCGGTCGAAGTGCAGAACATCTTCGGCCAGAGGGTGGTCGTGCCTTCCAACGGCAATCTGGCGTTCGCGCAGGGCATGGTGGACCAGCTTGCCTCCGGCGACGACCTCTCCAGCCTGCGCAGCCGCGCTTCGGGATTCCGCCCGCTGACCGTGGTGCGCCAGATGGAAGCCGAGGCGCAGAAGCGCTACTTCGGCAAGATCAAGGCGCTGGAGGACGAAGTGCAGCAGGCCACCGCGAACATGCAGAAACTGCGCAAGCCCTCGACTGGCGCGAAATCCGCCCAGATCCTGTCGCCGGAGCAGCAGGCTGAGCTCGAGCGCTTCAGGAAGCGCGCGCTGGAGACGCGCCGCGAACTGAAAGAAGTGCG
>JAKAIH010000127.1 GCA_021825225.1 Pseudomonadota bacterium | reverse complement strand
CCGCTTCAGGGCGGCAATGGACGACGACTTCAACACCCCGGAGGCCATGGCAGTATTGTTCGATCTGGCGGCTGAGGCGAATCGCAGCAAGTCGGCGGCCAGCTCGGGTCTGTTGAAGGCGCTGGGTGGGACCCTCGGGCTGCTCGGTCAGGATGCGATCGCATTCCTGCAGGGGCGTGCGCCGTGCGACGCAAGTGAGGCCGGGCAGGCCGCCGTTAACGCGTCTTCGTCGACGGAAAGCCGCGACCAAATTGACCAGATGATTGCGGCCCGCGCAGCGGCCAAGAAGGCGAAAAACTACGCCGATGCCGACCGTATCCGCAAGGAATTGCTGACTGCAGGTATCGTGCTCGAGGACACGCCACAGGGGACGACCTGGCGCCGGGCTTGAGTTTTTCGCGGCGCTATATGCGACGTCTTGGGTCCCTCAGCGGACTTGCGTGCTGCGCGCGCCAACCACGTTTTCTGTACGATGATAAAAAGCGTATCCGTACAGAAAACGCGGTTATGGAGAAAAGCAAAAGCGGTTTGGGCTGGCGCTTATACGAGCTCTGTCGCCGCGGCTCGATGCATCCTGTCCGTATATAGGGAATTTCTCGCTATTCAGCGAAAAATTCTTTGACCTTGTCCATCCAGGACTTGGCGCGCGGGTTGTGCCGGTCTGAATCGTTCACGTTGATCGCCTCGAGCTCGCGCAGGAGTTCCTTCTGCCGCTCGGTGAGGTGTACCGGGGTTTCGACCACCACATGGCATAGCAGGTCGCCGTGGGCATGGCTGCGCACGCCCTTGATGCCTTTGCCGCGCAGGCGAAAGATCTTGCCGCTCTGGGTTTCGGCCGGGATCTTGATCCTGGCCGAACCCGAGAGCGTCGGGATTTCGATCTCTCCGCCCAGGGCAGCCACGGTGAAGCTGACCGGCATTTCGCAATGCAGGTCGTCGTGGTCGCGCTGGAATACCGCATGCGGTTTCAGATGCAACTGCACGTACAGATCGCCCGGCGGCCCGCCGTTGACGCCGGCCTCGCCCTCGCCGCTCAAACGAATGCGGTCGCCCTCGTCCACGCCCGCCGGAATCTTGACCGCCAGAGTCTTGTGCTGCTTGATGCGCCCGGCGCCCTGGCAGCTCGAGCAGGGGTCGGCGATGATCTTGCCGGTGCCGTGGCACTTGGGGCAGGCCTGCTGGATGGAGAAGAATCCCTGCTGCATGCGTACCTGGCCCTGCCCGCCGCAGGTCGGGCAGGTCTTGGGCTGGGTGCCGGGTTTCGCGCCCGAACCGTGGCAGGTGGAGCATTCGTCCATGGTCGGAATGCGGATCTTGGTCTCGGTGCCGTGCGCCGCGGCTTCGAGCGAGATCTCGAGGTTGTAGCGCAAATCGGCGCCACGGTAGACGCTCGAACGGCCGCCGCGCGCCTGCCCGAAGATGTCGCCGAAAATGTCGCCGAAGGCGTCGGCGAAATTGGAGAAACCGGCGCCCTGTGCGCCGGCTCCGGCGGACGGGTCGACGCCGGCATGGCCATAACGGTCATAGGCGGCGCGCTTTTCGGCGTCGGAAAGCATCTCGTAGGCTTCCTTCGCCTCCTTGAATTTCTCCTCCGACTTGCCCTTGTCTTCCGGGTTGCGGTCCGGGTGATGTTTCATCGCGAGCTTGCGGTAAGCCTTCTTGATCGCGTCTTCGTCCGCGTCGCGATTGACACCCAGTACTTCGTAGTAGTCGCGCTTTGCCATGGGTTTCTTGAATGGTTAGCAGTGGGGGGGCAACGGCAAAAGGGGCGAGGCTATCACGCCTCGCCCCTCAGTGCCCCGGGTGCAGAGTCTTATTTCTTGCTGTCCTTGACCTCGGTGTATTCGGCATCGACCACTTCGCTCTCGTCGGCCTTGGCCTCGCTTTTGGCACCCGGCGCTGCCTTCTCCGCGGCCTGCGCATCGGCATACATTTTCTCGCCCAGCTTCTGCGCCACCTGCGCCAGCGCCTGCGCCTTGGCGTCGATGGCCGCCTTGTCTTCGGACTTGAGCACCGCTTCGGTGTCCTTGATCGCGGCCTCGATCTTTTCCTTCTCGCCCGCATCGAGCTTGTCGCCGTACTCGCCGAGCGACTTCTTCACCGAATGCACCAGCGCCTCGCATTGATTGCGCGCGTTCACCAGTTCCAGCGCCTTCCGGTCCTCTTCGGCGTGCGCCTCGGCGTCCTTGACCATTTTCTGGATCTCGTCCTCGTTCAAACCGCTCGAGGCCTGGATCTTGATCTTGTTCTCCTTGCCTGTGGCCTTGTCCCTGGCCGACACATGCAGGATGCCGTTGGCGTCGATGTCGAACGTGACCTCGATCTGCGGCAGGCCGCGCGGCGCCGGCGGGATGTCGGTGAGGTTGAACTGGCCCAGGCTCTTGTTGCCGCCCGCCACATCGCGCTCGCCCTGCAGCACGTGTATGGTCACCGCGGTCTGGTTGTCGTCCGCGGTGGAAAACACCTGCTGCGCCTTGGTCGGGATGGTGGTGTTCTTCTGGATCAGCTTGGTCATCACCCCGCCGAGCGTCTCGATGCCGAGCGACAGCGGCGTGACGTCGAGCAGCAGCACGTCCTTGCGCTCGCCCGATAGCACCGAGGCCTGGATCGCCGCGCCCGCGGCCACCGCCTCGTCGGGATTCACGTCCTTGCGCGGCTCCTTGCCGAATATCTCCTTCACCTTTTCCTGCACCTTGGGCATGCGCGTCATGCCGCCCACCAGGATCACGTCGCTGAGGTCGGACACCTTGACGCCGGAATCCTTGATCGCGGTCAGGCACGGCGCCACGGTCTTCTCGATCAGCTCGTCGACCAGGCTCTCCAGCTTGGCGCGCGTGAGTTTGATCGACAGGTGCTTGGGTCCGCTCGCGTCGGCAGTGATGTAGGCGAGGTTGATCTCGGTCTGCTGCGAGGAAGAGAGCTCGATTTTCGCCTTTTCCGCGGCTTCCTTCAGGCGCTGCAGTGCGAGCACGTCCTTTCTCAGGTCTATGCCCTGGTCGCGTTTGAACTCGTCGCACAGGTAATCCATGATGCGCTGGTCGAAGTCCTCGCCGCCGAGGAAGGTGTCGCCGTTGGTCGAGAGCACTTCGAACTGTTTCTCGCCTTCGACATCGGCAATCTCGATGATGGAAATGTCGAAGGTGCCGCCGCCGAGGTCATATACCGCGATCTTGCGGTCGCCGCCCTGCTTGTCGACGCCGAACGCGAGCGCGGCCGCGGTGGGCTCATTGATGATGCGCTTCACTTCCAGCCCGGCGATGCGGCCGGCGTCCTTGGTGGCCTGGCGTTGGCTGTCGTTGAAATAGGCCGGGACGGTGATTACCGCCTCGGTCACCGGCTCGCCGAGGTAGTCCTCGGCGGTCTTTTTCATTTTCAGCAGCACCTGGGCGGACACTTCCTGCGGGGCGATGCGCTTGCCGCGCACTTCCACCCAGGCGTCGCCGTTGTCGTGCTTGACGATTCTGTACGGCATCAGGTCGAGGTCTTTCTGCACCTCTTTTTCCTCGAAGCGGCGGCCGATCAGGCGCTTGACCGCATACAGCGTGTTCTTGGCGTTGGTGACCGCCTGGCGCTTGGCCGAGGCGCCGCACAGAACCTCGCCGTCCTCCTGGTAGGCCACGATGGACGGCGTGGTGCGCGCACCTTCGGAATTCTCGATGATCTTGGTTTGCCCGCCTTCCATGACGGCGACGCAGGAATTGGTCGTTCCCAGGTCGATGCCGATGATCTTAGCCATAATGTGTTCCTCGATGAATTAAATTTGCCTGACAGGAATGTGGGGTTAAATCCCTGCGCTTCAAGCGTCTTTTGACTTCGACACCGTCACCAGGGCGGGCCGCACGACGCGCTCGTGCAGCAGATAGCCCTTCTGCATCACATTGACCACCTGGTTGGGCTCGCCCGGATGCTCGACCATGGTCATGGCCTGGTGCCGGTGCGGGTCGAATTTCTCGTTGACCGGGTTGATTTCCCTGAGATTGGCCTTTTCGAACACGGCATTGAGCTGCTTCAGGGTCAGTTCCACGCCGCTCTTCAGGCTCTCCAGCGTGATATTTTCGATCGCCAGCGCCGCTTCCAGGCTGTCCCTGACCGGCAGCAGCGCTTCGGCCAGGTTTTCCACGGCGTATTTGTGCGCGCTGGCGATATCGGCTTGCGCACGCCGGCGCAGGTTCTCGGTCTCGGCCTTGGCGCGCAGCCAGGAATCCAGGTGTTCCTGGGCCTTCTGTTCGGCGAGCCGCAACTGCTCCTCCGGGCCGGCTTGCTCCTCGGGTCCGGGTTCTGCGTTGCCTGGGGACGCGCCTGCGTTCTGGGCTGCCGCGGTTTGGGAGATTTCAGGTTCTTGATCCGCCATCATTTGCCTCTAGTCTTTGAATAACCTTTTGGCAAATGGGGACTAGCCGGCGCATTTCAAGTGGCTGGACCGGTATTCCTTGCGCGTCGGGCTCCTGCGCAGGCGTGCGACGCCAGGGGCGGCGTAGCTAGGCTGCGGCGCCCAGAGCTTTGGCGCGCTCGCGTGAACGCGCCAGCGCGCCGGCGTCCGGGACGGGCTCGCCCCAGCCGCGTGCGTGCTCCAGCGCGATTTGCGCCAGCGCCTGGATCCAGGCATCGCTTTCGTTGAGGCAGGGGATGAGATGGAACTCCTTGCCGCCTGCATTGAGGAATTCAGCCCTGCATTCCATGCCGATCTCTTCCAGAGTCTCCAGGCAGTCGGCGACGAAACCGGGGCAGACCACATCGACCCGGCGCACCCCCTGCCTGCCCCACTGCGCCAGCGTCGCCGCAGTATAGGGTTGCAGCCACTCGGCACGCCCGAAGCGCGACTGGAAGCTGAGCTGGTATTGCTCCGGCGCCAGCGCCAGCGCCTCGGCCAACAGGCGCGCAGTCTTCTGGCAGTCGCAGTGATAAGGATCGCCGCGCTCCAGGGTAAAGCGCGGCAGTCCGTGAAAGCTCATCAGCAGCTTGTCCGGTTTGCCCAGTTGCGCCCAGTGCCTGCGCACACCCTCGGCCAGTGCCGCAATATAGGCCGGATGGTCGTGGAAGTGCCTGAGCATGCGCAGCTCCGGAATATTGCGCGTGCGCCGCAGGCAGGCCGACACGGCGTCGAGCGCGGTGGCCGTGGTGCTGGCGGCGTATTGCGGATACAGCGGCAGCACCAGAATGCGCTCGCAGCGTTGTTGTTTCAGGCGCGCGAGCACTGCATCGATCGAGGGCTCGCCGTAACGCATGGCGAAATCCACCACCAGCGCCGAGTGGCCTTGCGCGCCCAGATAACCGCGCAGCAGCTTTGCCTGGCGCTCGGTATGCACCTTGAGCGGGGAGCCTTCCTGGTCCCAGATCAGGGCGTACTTGGCCGCGGATTTCGCCGGCCGCAGGTTGAGGATCACACCGTTCAGGATCAGCCACCACAGTGGCCGCGGAATTTCGACCACGCGCGGATCGGACAGGAACTCCTTCAGGTAGCGGCGCACCGCCGCGCGCGTAGGCGCATCGGGCGTGCCCAGATTGACCAGCAGGATCGCGGTGCGCGCCGGCGTGCCGTGCGCAAAGGCTGGTTCGGCCAGATAGGGCATGGGCTGTGGCTGCAGACCGGTCAGTAGCCCGAAAGCGCGCTGGAGAGCAGCTTCGCGGTGATGTCGACGATGGGAATCACGCGTTCATAAGCCATGCGCGTCGGTCCGATGACGCCCACGGTGCCGACCACCTGCCCGTCCACGGTGTAGGGCGCGGTGACCACGCTGCACTCGTCGAGCACCGAGGCGCCGGATTCGCCGCCGATGAAAATCTGCACCCCTTGCGCGCGCGTGCTCATGTCGAGGATTTGCACGAACAGCGTCTTCTTGTCGAACAGCTCGAACAGTTCGCGCAGCCGTGCCATGTTGGAGGAGAGGTCGGTCGAGTCGAGCAGGTTCTTCTCTCCCGAAATGATGTAGTTCTCGTTGTCTTCGTTCAGGGCCTGCTTGCCCGCATCCAGCGCTGCGGTCATGAGAGAGGACATGTCCTGGTGCAGTTGCCGCAATTCGTCCCGCACCCGGCGGCGGATTTCGTCGAATGTGAATCCGGCGTAATTCTGGTTGAGGAAGTTCGCGGCCATGGTGAGCTGGGCCGGCGTATAGGTCCTTTCGGTAAACAAAATCCGGTTCTGCACGTCTCCGTCCGGGGTGACGATGATGAGCAGAATGCGCTTTTCCGAAAGCGCGAGAAACTCGATGTGGCGAAAAGCGGCGCTCTTGCGCCGCGGCGACGCCACCACGCCGGCAAAGTGCGACAGCTGCGACAGCAGTTGCGAGGCCGAATTGATCAGGCGTTGCGGGTTGTCCGGGTGCAGATTGCCTTCGATCTCCCTCAGCTCGACCTGCTCCAGGGGCTTGATCGTAAGCAGGGTGTCGACAAAAACGCGGTAGCCGCGCGGCGTGGGTATGCGCCCGGCCGAGGTATGCGGGCTGGAGATGAATCCCAACTCCTCGAGATCCGACATGATGTTGCGTATCGTCGCCGGCGACAGATCCAGGCCGGAATAGCGCGACAGCGCGCGCGAGCCTACCGGCTGGCCTTCGGCAATGTAGCGCTCCACCAGGGTCTTGAGCAGAATTTGGGCGCGGCGGTCAAGCATGCTCGCATTCTACCGAAAAATTACTCGTCTCCATCAACACGAAATGGGGGCGATGTGGTTTAATTTCAATGTGATGTCCCCCGCCTTTCAAACGGTCGCGCTGATCGGCCGCTATAACACCGCTGAAATCGCCGAGTCGCTGCTCGGTCTGGCCGCGCTGCTGCAGCAGCGCGGTTGCGCCGTGCTTATCGAGAAAGAGACCGCCGCCAATATCGGCAGCAACAGTTTCACTACCGCAGATTACGCGGCCATCGGCGAGCAGGCCGATCTCGCCGTGGTGCTGGGCGGCGATGGCAGCATGCTTTCGGCTGCGCGCCACTTGGCGGTCCACGGTGTGCCGCTGGTCGGGGTCAACCAGGGGCGGCTGGGATTCATGACCGATATCGCATTCTCGCAAATGCGCGAAACCATCGAGCTGCTGCTCTCGGGCCGCTATACCATCGGCGAGCGCACCATGCTCGAAGCGCAGGTACTGCGCGGCGGGAAGGAGATATTCAGCACCCATGCGCTCAACGATATCGTGGTCAACAAGGGCGCGACCGGCCGCATGATCGAATTCCTGGTACATATCGATGGCCAGTTCGTCTACGACCTGCGCTCCGATGGCATCATCGTGGCTACCCCGACCGGTTCCACGGCCTATGCGCTTTCGTCCAATGGCCCGATCCTGCAGCCCAATGTTCCCGGTATCGCCCTGGTCCCGGTCTGTCCGCATACGCTGTCCAATCGGCCGATTACGGTGAGCGACCGCTGTGTGGTCGAGATCACCATCAAGCAGCGCGCTGCCGGTGCACGCCTGCATTTCGACGGCCAGCCGCATTCCGAACTCGCGTCCGACGACAAGGTGATCGTGCGC
>JAKAIH010000126.1 GCA_021825225.1 Pseudomonadota bacterium | reverse complement strand
CGAAGCGGTTCGCCGGAAAGCCGTATAGGCGCGAGGGCGTGTCCATCTGCTCGACGCGGCCGTCGCGCATCACCGCGATGCGGTGCGACAGCGCGAGCGCCTCGGGCTGCGCGTGGGTGACGAACACGAAGGTGATGCCGACGTCGCGCTGCAGGCTGATGAGCTCGATTTCCATCTGCTCGCGCAGTTTCGCGTCGAGCGCGCCGAGCGGCTCGTCCAGGAGCAGCATGCGCGGCCGGGTCACCAGGGCGCGCGCCAGCGCCACGCGCTGCTTCTGCCCGCCGGAGAGCTCGTGCGGGTAGCTTGCGCCTTTGTCTTCGAGGTGCACCTCGGCCAGCGCCTGCTTCACTTTCGCCGCGATCTCCTCGGGCGGTTTCTTCGCCATCTGCAGCGGGAAGGCGACATTGCGCGCCACGCTCATATGCGGGAACAGGGCGTAGCTCTGGAACACCGTGTGCACTGGCCGCTGCTCCGGCGGCTTGTCGGCGAGATCCTTGCCGTCGAGCCGGATGCTGCCCGCGTCGGGAGCGTCGAAGCCCGCGATCATGCGCAACAGCGTGGTCTTGCCGCAGCCCGAAGGGCCCAGCAGTGTAAAGAATTCGCCCGCCTCGATCGCCAGCGTGACGTTGTCGATCGCGGTCAGCGCGCCGAAGCGCCGGGTGACGTTGCGGATTTCGAGCAGCGGCATGGTCGCCCGATGAGAACCGATCAGGCAAGCATAGGAATAAGCGGCCCGCCCGCTGTTGAGAATGCTCAATGCCGGCGCAGATTGCCGGCAGGGGCGCCTCTTAGCGCCGGGCGAACCAGTTGATGCGCGGCTGCTTCTGCCCGCCGGCGATGGAAACCAGCGACCCGACGATCATGCCGACGAGGCTCATGCCGAGGCCGGCGAGCTGCGGCGGCACGAAGCCGTTCGGGTTGATGATCTCGAGGTTGATCCAGGTCGCCAGGCCGAGCACGATTGCGAGCGTCGCGCCCAGGCTGGTCGAGCGGTGCCAGTACAGGCCGAAGGTGAGCGGCACGATCGCCGCGACCAGCGTCACCTTGTAGGCGTTCTCGACCATTTTGTAGATGCTCGCATCGGTGTTGAGCGCGAACACCGTCACCATCGCGGTGAACAGCAGCACCACCGCGCGCATCGCAAACAGGAACTGGCGGTCGGTCCAGTGCTTGAACGCGCCGCGCAGGATGTTCTCGGTGAACGTGACCGAGGGCGCGAGCAGCGTGGCGCTGGCGCAGCTTTTGATCGCCGACAGCAGCGCGCCGAAGAACATCACCTGCGCGAATACCGGCACGTGCTGCAGGATCAGGCTCGGCAGGATCAGCTGCGGGTCGGTGTGGATCAGTCCGGCGACCATTTTCGGGTCGATCAGCGTCGCCGAGTAGGCGAGGAACATCGGGATGAAGGCGAAGCAGAAATAGAGCACGCCGCCGGTGATCGAGGCGTTGCCGGCGATCTTCTCGTTCTTGGACGAGGCGACGCGCTGGAACACGTCCTGCTGCGGGATCGAGCCGAACATCATGGTGATCCAGGCGGCAATGAACCAGAGTATCTCCCTCGGTTCCGGCGCGGGCAGCAGATTGAACTTGCCCGCCGCCGAGGCATGGCTGAGCACGGCGCCGACGCCGCCGACCATGCCGCTCACCTCGACGGCGATGTACACCATGCCCACCAGGATGATGATCATCTGCAGGAAATCGGTGACCGCGACCGACCACATGCCGCCCCACATGGTGTAGATCAGCACCGTGGCGGCGCCGACGATCATGCCGGTGTGCTGCGACATCGCGCCCTCGGAGACCACATTGAACACGAGCCCGAGCGCCTTGATCTGCGCCGCGACCCAGCCCAGATACGAAATCACGATGCACAGCGTGGTCAGCACCTCGACCGTGCGGTTGAAGCGCTTGCGGTAGAAGTCGCCTATGGTGAGGAGATTCATGCGGTACAGCGGGCGCGCGAAGAACAGGCCGACGAGGATCAGGCACAGGCTCGAACCGAAGGGGTCGGCGACCACGCCCGCGAGCCCGTCCTTGAGGAAGGACGCCGGTATGCCGAGCACGGTCTCGGAGCCGAACCAGGTCGCGAACACGGTCGCGGTGACGATGTAGAACGGCAGCGCGCGCCCGGCGACGGCGTAATCCTTGGAGTTCTTCACCAGCGTGCCGGCCCACAGGCCGATGCCGATGGAGACGATCCAGTAGGTGATGACGAACCAGAGCAGCATAAGGAAAGGTCTATCAGTCCGCGAAGCGCGCGCCGATTATAGCCTGTGCCCCGCCGTCTGCGAATTGCGCTTTGCCCTTACAGCGTGAGGTAAATCTGCAAGGCGAGCAGGGCCGCGAGCAGCAGCGCGAGCATGACCGTGCTGCGGTGGTGCCGCCTCTGGTCGGCCGCGAGCCGCTCCAGCGCGCGTTCGATGCCGGCGCCATGGTCGGCGTCCATCACGCGATGCATGAGCCGCGGCATCTGCGGCAGCATATTGGCCCAGCGCGGCGCCTCGCTGAGCACGTTGCGCACGAAGCCGCGCCAGCCCAGCTGCTCGCTCATCCAGCGCTCGAGGAAGGGCTTGGCGGTTTTCCACAGGTCGAGTTCCGGATCGAGCTGCCGACCGAGGCCCTCGATGTTGAGCAGGGTCTTCTGCAGCATCACCAGCTGCGGCTGGATCTCGACGTGGAAGCGGCGCGAGGTCTGGAACAGGCGCAGCAGCACCCGGCCGAAGGAAATGTCCTTCAGCGGCCGGTCGAACACCGGTTCGCACACGGCGCGGATCGCGTTCTCGAACTCGTCGACGCGCGTATCGGGCGGCACCCAGCCCGCCTCGAGGTGCGCCTGTGCCACGCGCTTGTAGTCGCGCTGGAAAAACGCGAGGAAGTTCTGCGCCAGGTAGTTCTTGTCGACGTCGGTGAGCGTGCCCATGATGCCGAAATCGACCGCCACATACTGCCCGCGCGGGTCGGTGTCGGTGGAGACGAAAATATTGCCCGGGTGCATGTCGGCGTGGAAAAAGCCGTCGCGGAATACCTGAGTGAAGAAGATTTCCACCCCGGCGCGGGCGAGCCGCGGGATGTCCACCCCGGCTGCGCGCAGCCGGTCGATATGGCTGATGGGTATGCCGCTGATGCGCTGCATCACCATCACCGAGGAGGAGCAGTGGTCCCAGTAGATTTCCGGTATCACCAGCAACTGCGAACCGGCAAAATTGCGCCGCAGCTGGCTCGCGTTGGACGCCTCGCGCATCAGATCGAGCTCGTCGTTGAGGTGCATGGCGAATTCCGCCACCACCTCGCGCGGTTTCAGGCGCCTTCCGTCCACCCACAGCGCCTCGATCAGGCCGGCGGCGCTGTCGAGCAGCGCCACGTCTTTTTCGATCGCCTGCTGCATGTTCGGGCGCAGGATCTTGACCGCGCATTCGCGCCCGCCGGGCAGCACCGCGAAATGCACCTGTGCGATGGAGGCGCTCGCCACCGGCTGCGCCTCGAACTGCTCGAACACCTGCGCCACGGGTTTGCCGAACGAACGCTCCAGCTGGGCGTAGGCGAGCTCGGTCGAGAACGGCGGCACCTGGTCCTGCAGCCGTGCGAGTTCGTCCGCGATGTCGGTGGGCAGGAGGTCGCGCCGGGTGGAGAGCACCTGGCCGAATTTCACGAACAGCGGCCCCAGGGCTTCCAGCGCCAGGCGCAGGCGCACCGCGCGCGGCTCGGAGAGGTTGCGCCAGAACAGCACGCGCTGCACCAGCACCAGCAGGAAGCGCGTGCGCGCATGGGCGAGCACGAACTCATCCAGGCCGAAGCGGATGCCTACACTGATGATACGGGCGAGGCGCAGTAGGCGCTGCAATTTAGCGTCTTACGAGAGTGGAAAACAGGATTTTAACCGCAGAGGAGGAAAAGGCGCGGACCTTGTTGCCCTGCGCTCCCCGCGTCCCTTGAGGGCTCAAGACTTCCTGGTCAGGATTTCGATGCGCTTCTCCAGCCGCGCCAGGTCGTCGCGCAGCTGGTCCGCATCGGCGAGGAACTGGCGCACATCGGCGGGACGGGCCAGCAGCGGCTGCTCTTCGATCAGGTATTCGGCAACGTTTTGCGATAGTCTCTCTGCGGTCTCGAGGTTCCAGGCGGCGAAACGCTTGCCTTCGCGCACCAAGCGCTCGGCGATCACGTCGCCGAAGACCGTGGACAGGTCCTCCGCGACGTCCCAGCGCAGGTGGCGGAACAGGTATTGCACCGTGCCGGCGAGGTCGGCATTGCCCTCGATGCCGATTTCGCGCAGCAAGGCGTCTTCGCCGCGCAGCATCGCCGGCAGCGCGCCCGCGCCTATGGTCACGACCAGATTCGGCAGCGCATCTTCGGCTGCGCCGCGCAGCAGCCCGGTGTCGAGGATTTCGAGGCGCAGCGCGGGCAGTGGCGGGGAGTGGAATTCCACGCACTGCCCGGCATAGGGCTTGAGCTTGTCGCGCGCCCAGGCTTCCGCGCCGAGCAGATGGTTGAGGGCGAGGATTCCCGGCTGCGGCAGCACTGAAGCGAACGCCGCCTGGTTACTGGATTTGCTGGATGCCGGCCAATACCCAGCCGGTCGCGCCGGATACCGGCTTCGCCAGGTTCCAGATTTCCTGGAACGCTTCGGGCTGGGACTCGGGCGTTTCGCGGATCATGCCGGAGAAGCGCACGCTGGCCCAGTGGGTGTCGCCTTCGGTGAGCGCTTCCAGCAGTTCGGCATTGAGCGTGACCACGTCGGTCTGTTGTCCGACGCCGCCGTGTTGCAGCAGATCCTGCTTGATCGAGTCGAACATCGCATCCGTGGTGAATTCGCGCAGCTCGCCCAGCTTGCCGCTGTCATGCACGGCTTGCAGCTTGACGAAATTGAGCTTGGCCTGGCGCAGAAAGCCTTCGGTGTCGAATCCTGCGGGGATGTTCGGCTGCGGCTGCCCGCCGAAAGCCGGTTCCGCGCCCATGCCGCTTGCGAGCGAGGGCGGTGGCGCGGAAACGGGCTCGCTGCCCATGCCGGCATATTGCACATTGGCCTCGGTCCTGGGCCGGTTGAACAGGCGCAGCACAAAGATCACGGCGAATGCGACCAGGGCCATCAGCAGCAGGGTACCCATCATGCCCCCCAGACCGCCGTGGCCGAGCAGCCAGCCCAGGCCCAGGCCGGCCGCGAGGCCGGCGATCGGGCCCAGCCAGCGGTTGCCTGCGGGCTTGGCTGCGGCTGCGTTCGGGTTCGCGGCAGGAACGGCGGGCGCCGCCTGTGTCGGCGGGGTTTGCTGCAGGTTGCGGCTCGGTGCCAGGGTCGAGCGCTGCGCGCCGAGGCTGCGGCCGCCGCCCAGGCGTCTGGCCTCGGCGTCGTCCATCGCGAATGCGAGCGTGAGTACCGCCACCACCAAAGTCGAAACCAGTTGTCTCATGTCATGTCCTCGTAATGTAAGGGTGCCGGGTGTGCCCCCGGCTTTAGATTTTGTAGCCCCGGTGCAGTGCGACTACGCCGGCACTCAGATTGAAGTATTCGACCCGCGTCAGGCCTGCCTGTTCCATCATATTTTTCAATTTCTCCTGGTCCGGGTGCATGCGTATGGACTCCGCCAGGTAGCGGTAGCTGTCGGCGTCGCGCGCAATCTTCGCGCCCAGCCAGGGCAGCACCTGGAACGAATACCAGTCGTACAAGCGCGTCAGCGGCTGCCACACGCGCGAGAATTCGAGCACCAGCAGGCGCCCGCCCGGCCTGAGCACGCGGCGCATCTCGGCCAGCGCCGCTTCCTTGTGCGTCATGTTGCGCAGGCCGAAAGCGACGCTGACGCAGTCGAAATAATCGTCCGGGAACGGCAGGTGCTCGGCATCGCACTGCGCCAGCGGCAGCGCGCGCCCTTCGTCGAGCAGCCGGTCGCGCCCGCGTTCGAGCATGGCGCGATTGATGTCGGTGAGCCAGACTTCACCCCCGGCGCCCGCGCGCCGGGCGAACACGCGCGCCAGATCGCCGCTGCCGGAGGCGACGTCGAGCACGCGCTCGCCCGTCCTGATTCCGGCGATGGCGATGGTGAAGGCCTTCCAGGCGCGGTGCATCCCGGCCGACATCAGGTCGTTCATGAGGTCGTAGCTGGGCGCGACCGAATCGAACACGCCCGCAACCTTGCGCGCCTTTTCGGTCTCCTCTACCTGCTCGTAACCAAAATGGGTCTTGCCGTTCATCGCAGCTTCCGTCTGGTGTAATTCCCCGGTGCGTGTCCATGCAGCGGGGGCGTCTATGATACCGCGGCCGGCCCGCTTGCGGCTGTAACCAAAATGTCACGCAGCCGACATACTATAGCGCCGACCATGCCGCTGAATATTTTGATCGTAGAAGACGAAACCGCCATCCAGGAACTGATCGCCGTCAACCTGGAGGGGGCGGGCCACCACGCCTTGCGCGCCGCCGATTCGGAACAGGCGCTCGGCATCATACGCCAGACCCTGCCCGACCTGGTGCTGCTCGACTGGATGCTGCCGGGCCAGTCGGGCCTGGCGGTGGCGCGCCATCTGCGCGGCGACGCCCGCACGCGCAGCATCCCCATCATCATGCTGACCGCCAAATCGGCCGAGCAGGACAAGATCCTCGGACTGGAGGCGGGGGCGGACGATTACATCACCAAGCCGTTCTCGCCGCGCGAACTGCTGGCGCGCATCAAGGCGGTGATGCGCCGGCGCGCGCCGCAGATGACTGACGACGTAATCGAGGTCCGCGGCCTGCGCCTGGACCCGGCGGCGCACCGGGTCAGCGGCAACGGCCGCACGCTCGAGCTGGGGCCGACCGAATTCCGTCTGCTGCATTTTTTCATGACCCATGCCGAGCGCGTGCATAGCCGCACGCAATTGCTCGATCAGGTCTGGGGCGATCATGTGTTCGTCGAGGAGCGCACCGTGGACGTGCACATCCGCCGCCTGCGCAAGGCGCTGGAGGCGAGCGGCCACGACGCGCTGATCGAGACCGTGCGCGGCACCGGCTATCGTTTCGCCGCCGCGGCCTGAGTCCGTCTGGCGGCGGGGAACGCCGCCCGGGCATGCGATAATCCGGCTTCCGCAAAACAGGTCCTTCGAGTGAGTTCTGTCTGGACGCGCAGCGCAATTGCGCTGGCTGCAGTGTGCGTCGCCGGTCTGATCGTCTGGCCGCTCGCCGACGCGCAGTGGGCGCTGGCTGTCGTCTGCATCGGGCTGGCGCTGCTGCTTGCGCGCCACGTGGCCAACCTGGCGGCGCTGCAGGACTGGCTGCGCGAGCCCATGGCGAAGCCGGTGCCGCAGGGCAGCGGCGTCTGGGACGAGGTGCTGGCCGGGCTCTACCGCTTCGTGCGCGCCCGCATCAAGCACGAGGAGCAGCTCAGCAGCGACCTGCAGCGCTTTCGCAACGCGGGGCTGGCCCTGCCCGATGGCGTGGTCCTGCTCGATGCCCATGGCCATATCGAGTGGTGCAACCCGATCGCGAGCCAGTACCTCGGCCTGGACGAGCAGCGCGACCTGGGCCAGCCCCTGGTCAACCTGGT
>JAKAIH010000125.1 GCA_021825225.1 Pseudomonadota bacterium | reverse complement strand
CCAGGATCGCCTGGCCGATCTCGGGCAGCACGATCGTGCTCCTGTGGCGCAGCTCCGCAGGCATGGCAATTGCGGCGGCATCGTCTTGCGCCGCCTCGAACGCAGGTCCGCCGGAATTCACTGCGATCAGTTCATCCACTCCGTCGATATGCACGCGGCCTGCTGCGGCCAAACCGTGCACATGGGCGTGCAGCAGGGGTGCAAAGCACTGCAGCAGCGCCAGCAGGAGGAGAACAGCGAATTTGTTTCGGTTTAGCGGCATGAGCTTGAACTCGAATTTAGCTCAAATTTGCTTCAGGTTTTTGACAAAATCGAATAAGCGCGCGATTTCGCCATTTTTTCCCGCGCGAGATCGAGGGATCGAAGCGGCAGGGAACGCTCGATGTACTGCCGGGAATCCGCGTCAGGCTGCGCCGATGTGGATCGCGGCGGGCGGGAGGCCCTGCCGATGGCGCTCTTGCATCGCCTGGTACGCCAGTTCCAGATAGCGGGCGTAGGCTGGCGTGTCGAACAGTGTCACGCCGGCCCGCTGGTTCAGCCTTGCGCGCAAGCCGGCCAGGCGCTGCGGTTCCCGCGCCAGCCGCACGGCGAGATCGACATAGGCGTCGGCATCCGCCGCCGCCAATTCGGCCAGGCCCACGCCGCTGAGCAGGCTTGCCCCGACGCGGCTGGCAAAATGCTCTCCCGGCCAGGTCAGCAGCGGCACGCCGGCGCGCAGCGCGTCGCTGGCGGAAGTGTGCGCATTGACGTAGTGGGTATCCAGAAACAGCCCGGCATGCCGCATGCGTGCAAGATGTTCCTTGCGCGGCACGCCTGGCGCGAACAGCACGCGTTCACGTCCGATGCCGGCTGCCTCGAAGGCGCCGCGCAGCCGGGCCTGCGCGCAAGGGTTGCTGTCGAGCAGCCACAGCAGGGCATCGGGAACCTCGCGCAGGATGCGTGTCCAGGCGGAAAAAATCTCCGGCTCGATTTTGTAGAGCTGGTTGAAGCAGCAGTAGATGAAGGCCTCCTCCGGCAAACCCAGCGCGCTACGCTCCGGGGTGCCCGGCAGCGCGTACGGGGCATCGTTGACCTGGTAGCTGGCCGGCAGGTAGACGAGCTGCTCGGAAAATTCCGCTTCGCCTCCCGCCGGTGTGGCGACAGGGTCGGTGATGAAGTAATCGGCCAGGCCTGCGCCCAGGGTTCCCGGACAACCCAGGAAATTCACCTGGATCGGGGCCGGACGGTGGGCGAGGATCTCCGGCCGGCCGCCGCCGGTATGCCCTTTCAGGTCGACCAGGATGTCGATGCCGTCCGCGGCGATGCGCTGCGCAGTTGCGCGAAAGCTCAGCGCGGCCACATCGACGAAGGCGTCGCATCCGGCCGCGATGCGGCGCCGATATTCGCTGTCGTCGAACGGGCCATAGGAATAGCCGATCACTTCGAAACGGGACTTGTCGTGCGCGGCGAACAGGCCCGCGGCCAGATGCGCGGTAGCATGATCGTGGAAATCCGCCGACAGATAGCCGATGCGCAGTCTCCCGCCGGCGGGCCGGCTGCTGCGCGAGGCAGCATCCAGCGGCGGGTGGGCGGCGCGCATGCGCGCCGCATGAAAATCGGCCACCGCACGGTTTATCGCCCGGCCCAGTGGCAACAGCGTCGCCGCATAGGGCGACAGGCGCGCCGCCCATGCGCTCGCGGGCGAGTGCGCTGCCAGGGTGCGGATCTCCGACACAAAACGCTCCAGCGCCGGCCAATCGCAGATCTGCTGCCACACCGGCAGCAGGTTGGCATACAGTTCGTCGCGCGGCTCCAGCAGCAGCGCCTCCTCCAGGTGTTGCCTCGCTTCCTCCAGCAGGCCGCCCTGCGCCAGCGCGATCCCCAGGTTGCAGTGCGCTCCGGCCATGCGCGGATCGATCAGCACGGCTTGACGCAGCATGGCGAGCCCTTCCTCGCGGCCTTGTCGCTCGCACAGCACCATGCCCAGATTTGCCAGTGCGGCGGCATGGCGCGGCCGCTCGCGCAGCAGCGCGCGCAGCTCCGATTCGGCGCCGGGCAGATCGCCCTGCCGCCAGGCGCCGATGGCGTGATCCAGCGCTTCATCGGCCGAGGCTCCGACGGCAACGGGAGGCCGGGGGCCGAACAAGTTCTTCAGCAGCGAGGTCAGCATGCTCGTCGCGGCGCCAAGGCGCGGCGCTTTGCGTCGATGTCAGCCTCCGGCGAGCGCGCGTCCGATCACCATGCGCTGGATGTCGCTCGCGCCTTCGTAGATCTGCGCCACGCGCACATCGCGATAGATGCGCCCCACCGGAAAGTCGTTGACGTAGCCGTAGCCGCCGTGGATCTGGATCGCGTCGGAGCAGACTTTCTCCGCCATTTCGGAGGCGAACAGCTTCGCCATCGACGCTTCCTTGAGGCAGGGCAGCGCGGCGTCGCGCAGGACGGCGGCGTGCAGCACCATCTGCCGCGCCACTTCGATCTGCGTGGCCATGTCGGCGAGGCGGAAATTTACCGCCTGGTGCTCGATGATGGGTTTGCCGAAACTGACCCGTTCATGCGCGTACTTCAGCGCTGCTTCGAAAGCGGCGCGCGCCATGCCCACCGACTGGGCGGCGATGCAAATGCGCCCGCCCTCCAGATTGGACAGCGCGATGCGATAGCCCATGCCCTCGGGTCCGAGCAGGTTCGCGGCGGGCACGCGGCAATTCTCGAATGCGATCTGCGCGGTATCGGAAGCGTGCTGACCGAGCTTTTCCTCGATGTGGGTGACGACGTAGCCTGCAGTGTCGGTGGGCACGATGAAGGCGCTGATGCCCTTTTTGCCCGCCGCCTTGTCGCTGACCGCGAATACCACGGCCACCTGCGCGTTCTTGCCGCTGGTGATGAACTGCTTCACGCCGTTCAGCACGTAATCGGCGCCGGCGCGCTCGGCGCGCGTGCTGATCGCTCCGGCGTCGGAGCCCACGTGCGGCTCGGTGAGGCAGAAGCAGCCCAGCATCTCGCCGCGCGCCAGCGGCTTGAGGTAGCGCTCCTTCTGCGCATCGCTGGCGTAGCCATTGAAAATGTTGCATACCAGGGCCTGCACGCTGGCGATGGTGGAGGTGGCGCCGTCGCCCGCGGCGATTTCCTCCAGCGCCACGGCGAGGGACACGTAGTCCATTCCTGCGCCGCCCCATTGCTCGGGCACGGTCACGCCGAGCAGGCCCATTTTGGCCATTTCCGCGAGTTGCTCGCGCGGGAAGCTGGAATCGCGGTCCCATTGCGGCGCGTGCGGCGCGAGCCGTTCGGCGGCAAAAGCGCGCACCGAGTCGCGGATCATCTGCTGTTCCTGGCTAAGGATCATATGTGGCCTTCGTCGCGCTTCAGCTGGTTCAGACCAGTTCGATCGCCATCGCGGTCGCTTCGCCGCCGCCTATGCACAGGCTGGCGACGCCGCGCTTGCCGCCGGTTTTGCGCAAGGCGCCGATCAGCGTCACCAGGATGCGCGCGCCGGATGCGCCGATCGGATGGCCCAGCGCGCAGGCGCCGCCGTGGATATTGACCTTCTCGTGCGGGAGGCCATGTTCCTTCATCGCCGCCATGGTGACGACGGCGAAGGCTTCGTTGATTTCGTACAGATCCACCGAGCGCGTGCTCCAGCCGGTCTTGTCGTAGAGTTTTTTGATCGCGCCGACCGGCGCGGTGGTGAACCAGCCTGGCTCCTGCGCATGGGTGCTGTGGCCGACCACGAGCGCCAGCGGCGCGAGCCCGAGTTTCTCCGCGGTCGAGCGGCGCATCATCACCAGCGCTGCGCCGCCATCCGAAATCGAGCTCGAGTTGGCGGCGGTGATGGTGCCGTCCTTCTTGAACGCGGGCTTGAGCGCCGGAATCTTGTCGAAATTGGCCTTGAACGGCGACTCGTCCATTTCCATGAAGCGCTCGTCTTTCCCGCCCTTGATTGCGATGGGCGTGATTTCCCAGGCGAAGGCGCCGCTTTTGTTCGCCGCTTGCGCGCGCTCCAGCGAAATGACCGCGAATTTGTCTTGCTCCGCGCGCGTGAAACTGTACTTGGCGGCGCAATCCTCGGCGAAGCTGCCCATCAGCCGGCCCTTTTCATAGGCGTCCTCGAGGCCGTCGTAGAACATGTGGTCGATCAGCTGCCCGTGGCCGAGGCGGTAGCCGCCGCGCGCTTTCGCGAGCAGATAAGGCGCGTTGGTCATCGATTCCATGCCGCCCGCGACCATGATGTCGTTGCTGCCCGCGGCCAGGAGGTCGTGCGCGAACATCGCCGCCTTCATCCCCGAGCCGCACATCTTGTTGACGGTGGTGCAGCCGGTGGCGAGCGGCAGGCCAGCGCCGAGCGAAGCCTGGCGCGCGGGCGCCTGGCCCTGGCCCGCAGGGAGGACGCAGCCCATGATGACTTCGTCCACCTGCTCCGGTTTGATCCTGGCGCGCTCCACTGCGGCGCGGATGGCCGCCGCACCCAACTCGGCGGCGGCGAATTGCTTCAGTTCCCCCTGGAACGCGCCCATCGGGGTGCGCGCGGCGGAGACGATGACGATCGGATCGTTCATGGTTTTCCTTTCAAATGTCAGTTGCGGTTTTGCAATTGCGGTCGGTGCCGGGTCTTGTGCGGCAGCGCCGGACCGCCCTACTTGGTTTCGGCGAAGAGCTCCCGCCCTATCAGCATTCTGCGGATTTCCGAGGTGCCGGCGCCGATCTCGTACAGCTTGGCGTCGCGCCACAGGCGGCCGGTCGGGGTTTCGTTGATATAGCCCATGCCGCCCAGGGCCTGGATCGCCTCGCCCGCCATCCAGGTGGCTTTTTCGGCCGAGTAGAGGATCGCGCCGGCGGCGTCCTTGCGCGCGCCGGTCCCCTTCAGGTTGCCGCGGTCGAGCGCCTTGCCCACGGCGTAGACGTAAGCGCGGCAGGCATTCATGGTGGTGTACATGTCGGCGAGCTTGCCCTGCATCAGCTGAAATTCGCCGATCGGCTGGCCGAACTGCTTGCGTTCGTGCACGTAGGGGACGACGACATCCATGCAGGCGGCCATGATCCCGAGCGGCCCGCCGGAGAGCACCGCGCGCTCGTAGTCCAGGCCGCTCATCAGCACGTTCACGCCGCGGCCCATGCCGCCGAGAATGTTTTCTTCGGGCACTTCGCAGTCGCGGAACACCAGTTCGCAGGTGTTGGAGCCGCGCATGCCGAGCTTGTCGAGCTTTTGCGCGGTGGAAAAGCCGGCGAATCCCTTTTCGATGAGGAAGGCGGTGATGCCGCGCGGTCCGGCGGCGCCGTCGGTCTTGGCATAGACCACGAGCACGTCCGCATCCGGCCCGTTGGTGATCCACATCTTGTTGCCATTGAGCACGAACTTGCCGTTCCTGAATTCGGCCTTGAGGCGCATGCTCACCACGTCCGATCCCGCGCCGGGTTCGGACATGGCGAGCGCGCCGACGTGCTCGCCGGAGATGAGCTTGGGCAGGTATTGCCGCCGCTGCGCTTCGCTGCCGTTCCTGCGGATCTGGTTCACGCACAGGTTGGAGTGGGCGCCGTAGGAAAGCCCGACGGAAGCCGAGGCGCGGCTGATTTCCTCCATCGCGATGATGTGGGCCAGATAGCCCATGTTGGTGCCGCCGTAGGGCTCGTCGACGGTGATGCCGAGCAGGCCGAGCGCGCCGAACTTGCGCCACAGGTCCGCGGGAAATTCGTTGGCGCGGTCGATCTCGGCCGCGCGCGGCGCGATCTCGCTCGCCGCGAAAGCGCGCACCGTGTCGCGCAGCATGTCGATCTCTTCGCCGAGATCGAAGGGGAGGGAGGGAAAGTCGATCATGTCTGCCGTCCAGTCTTGAAAATTGTGCTGCTGTCGCAGCCGGAGCGCTGACTTTACGTGCCGTTTACGTAAACGTCAATTTGGCCGGTTTCTACGCGCCTGGCTTGACTGCCTTGGCGAGCGCTTTGCGGCCGCCGGCGAGGAGCTTGCGGCTCTGCGCCTCGAATGCCGTGATCTCCCCCAGCATTTCGTCGATGTCGGCGCGCTGGCGTTCGAGCTGCTCGCGCCGCTCGGCGAGCGCGGCGAGAAATTGCGCGAGCTGCGGCTTCTCATCGCGCGCCGAATCGTACAGCTCGAACATCGCGGCGACCTCGGATAGCGACAGGCCCAGGCGCTTGCCGCGCAGGATCAGCTTCAGGCGCACATAGTCGCGCTTGGCGTAGATGCGCCGGCTGCCCGAGCGCTGCGGCGCGAGCAGTCCCTGGTCTTCATAGAAGCGGATCGCGCGCGGCGTGACGTCGAATTCGCGCGCCAGGTCGCTGATGCTGTAGGTCTCTTCGCGGCGGCTGGGGGCGGTGCTCATTGGCGGGAATCGCAAATATTTGCGAAAATTGCGTCTCTTCAAACTTGCCGGGTCTGGCCCTGAGCGCATTCTAGCCCAAGCCGGAGCCGCTCATACATGGACCCGCAGCAAATCCTGCAGTTTCCCCACGCCGCCGCTCCAGCGGCCGGTACCAGCCTGGAAGTCGCCCCGGGCTTGCGCTGGTTGCGCCTGCCGCTGCCGTTCGCTCTGGACCACATCAATCTGTGGCTGCTGGAAGACGGCGAGGGCTGGACCATCGTCGATTGCGGCATTGCCAGCGACGCGAGCCGGGGCCTGTGGGAGCAGGTGTTCACTGCCTGGCCCGGCGATGGCGCGCGCAGCCGGGCGTTCCGGGCGTCGCGCGTGCTGGTCACCCATTTCCATCCCGATCACGCCGGGCTCGCGCACTGGCTGTGCCAGCGCTTCGGCGCCACGCTGTGGATGTCGCAGGCCGAATACCTGACCGCGCATGCAATCCGCGAGGGCGTTGCCGGCTACACCCCGGACACTCTGCTCGGCATGTACCGCAGGAACGGCCTGGTTGGCGAGGCGCTGGAAAAAATGGCGCGGCGCGGCAACCGCTACCGTCTCGTGGTGCCGGAGTTCCCGCACAGCTACCGCCGCATCATGGACGGCGACGAAATCGCGATCGGCGGCCGCGTCTGGCGCGTGATCACGGGTTACGGACACGCACCCGAGCACGCGGCGCTGTATTGCGCCGGGCTCGGCGTGCTGATTTCGGGCGACATGGTGCTGCCGAAGATCTCCACCAACATCAGCGTCTCGTCGATCGATCCCGAGGGCAATCCGCTGCAGCAGTTTCTCGACTCCCTCCGGCGTTACGCCGCGCTGCCGGCCGACACCCTGGTGCTGCCTTCGCACGGCCTGCCGTTTCGCGGCCTGCGCGAGCGCATCGAGCAGTTGCAGGAGCACCACCGGCAGCATTTCGAGGAACTGCACGAGGCCTGCGTCCGGCCGCTGTCGGCCTTCGAAGCGATTCCGACGCTGTTTGCGCGCGAACTCGATACGCAACAACTGTTCTTCGCCATGGGCGAAGCCATGGCGCATCTGCATTGCCTGTATTATCGGGGCGCGCTCAAGCGCCAGAGCGGCACCGATGGCGTCATTCGCTACCTGCGGGACGGGGAGATTCGATGAGGGACCGAAGATGAGCAAGGAGCAGGCCAAATCTGCCGCTGCGAAGGCTGATCCGGTCCG
>JAKAIH010000124.1 GCA_021825225.1 Pseudomonadota bacterium | reverse complement strand
CATGGCCGCCGAACATGCGGCGCGACACTACGGTGCCGAACGGCCCGAACAGCTCCAGTACATAGTCGACGAAATCGTCGAGCATAGCCATGATCCGCCTGTCATTGAATGAGCGTTTGCGGCGGATTGTAGGGTTTGCCCCCGTTCCAGCCAAGCCGGCCTGTGCCCGGCGCCGCCGCGGCCGCCGGATTTGCCAATTCCTCCACCAGCGTAATAAACTCGAATTATAAGCATAACGAATAAGCACACACATTCATATAATCGTTTGATATTTGGTTCGGAGCATGAATTTTCAACAACTGCGCTATGTGCGCGAGACGGTGCGCCGCGGGCTCAACCTCACCGAGGCCGCCAATGCGCTGCATACTTCACAGCCGGGGGTGTCGAAGCAGATCCGCGAGCTCGAAATCGAGCTCGGCTTCGACATTTTCGTACGCCGCGGCAAGCGCATGTCCGCGATCACCGAGCCGGGAAAAGTCGTGCTCGGCATCATCGAACGCATCTTGCAGGAGGCGGATAACCTGAAGCGCGCGGCGCGGGATTTCAGCGACCAGGATGCGGGCGGGCTCACCATCGCCACCACCCATACCCAGGCGCGCTACGCGCTGCCGCGCGTAGTGGCCGAGTTCAAGCGCCGCTATCCCCGGGTGCATCTCACGCTGCAACAGGGCAATCCGCCGCAACTGGCCGAGATGGTTCAGGCCGGGGCCGCCGATATCGCCATCGCCACCGAGACACTGGAGCATTTCCCCGGGCTGCTCGCCCTGCCCGGCTACAGCTGGAGCCATTGCGTGGTGGTCCCGCCCAGACACCCCTTGCTCAAGGCCGGCGCCCTCAGCCTCGAGGCGCTGGCGCGCTACCCCATCGTGACCTACGACGCCGCGTTCGCCGGGCGCACGCATATCGACGCCGCCTTTGCCGCGCGCGGGCTCGCCGCCGACGTCGTGCTGTCGGCGATCGATGCGGACGTGATCAAGACCTATGTCGAACTCGGCCTGGGCGTGGGCATCATCGCCGCGATGGCCTTCGACCCCAGGCGCGATGTCAAACTGCGCGCCATCGACTGCACGCACCTGTTCCGCTCCAACGTCACACGCGTGGCGATCAAGCGCGGCAATCTGCTGCGCGGCTATGCCTATGAATTCATCGAGCTGTTCGCTCCGGCCCTGAACCGCAAGCTGATCGAGCGTGCGCTCGCGGGCGAGGGCGAACTGTACGAGCTCTGATGTCGCGCGGCCTGGTGCGCGAACTGCTGCGCCTGGGCTGGCCGGTGCTCATCGCGCAGCTGGCGGTAATGGCCAACAGCGTGATCGACACCATCATGGCCGGGCGCTACGGCACGCTCGATCTGGCCGCGGTGGGCATAGGCGCCAGCATCTACTTCTCGGTGTTCGTCGCGCTGATGGGGGTGCTGCTCGCGCTCACGCCCATCGTCGCGCATATGTACGGCGCGGGCCGCTATGCGGACATCGGGGAGGAACTGCGCCAAAGCGCCTGGCTCGCGGCGGCGCTGGCGCTGATTTCGCTCGCGCTGTTCTACTATCCCGAGCCCTTTCTCGCCGTGGCCAGGCTGACGCCGGCGCTGGAGGCCAAGGTACGCGCCTATCTGCACGCGCTCGCCTGGGCGGTGCCGGCCTCGCTGCTGTTCCGCGTGTTCTACAGTTTTTCCACTGCGATCTCGCGTCCGCGCACGGTGATGGCGCTGACGCTGGTCGGCCTGGCGCTGAAAGTGCCGCTCAACTGGGTGTTCATGTACGGCAACCTCGGCGCGCCCGAACTCGGCAGCACCGGCTGCGCGGTGGCGACCGCGCTGATCTCCTGGATCCTGTGCGCGCTCGCCTGGACCTGGTGCTGGTTCGAACCCGGCTACCGGCGCTACGGGGTGTTCGCGCGCTGGTCCTGGCCGAATGCGCAAGCCCTGGGCCGCATCCTGTCCCTGGGGCTGCCGATCGGCCTGACCTTCCTCATCGACGTGACCGGGTTCACTTTCATGGCGCTGTTCATCGCACGCTTGGGGGCGCTCTATTCGGCCGCACACCAGATCGCCGCCAACCTCGCCGCGCTTTGCTTCATGCTGCCGCTCGCGCTCGGCTGCGCCGCGGCTCTGGGCGCCTGCCTTTATGGCTTCGCCGGCGCAATCGCCGGCCTGTACACCGGCGACGAAGAGCTGCGCCGCGTCGCCGCCGGCTTGATCGCCTTCGTCGCCGTCTACCACCTGTTCGACGCAGTGCAGGCCGTGGCCGTCAACGTGCTGCGCGGCTACAAGCGCGCGGTGGTGCCGATGCTGATCTACGCGGTGGCGCTGTGGGGTGTGGGCCTGGGCGGCGGTTATGCGCTCGGCCTCACGCACGCCGATCTTGCCTGGCTGGGGCTCTCCGCCTCCGGACTTTCCCCACCCATGGGCGCGCCCGGTTTCTGGCTTGCCGCGATCGCGAGCCTGGCGCTGGCGGCCAGTCTGGTCACGGCTTATTTCCTGCGTGTGAGCCGCGCCGCGGCGACAGCCTGAAAGCGCAGGAGCGCCGTGCCCGCGCAGCGCCCTGCGCTGCGCTCAGATGAGCGAGTGCCGCAGCGCGTAGAACATGGCCGCGACCGCGAGCGCCATGATCAGGGTGGCGAGCCAGCCGAGGATCTTGAGCTGGCGTTTGATGGTGAAACGCCCCATGATCTCGGGCCGCACCGCCATCAGCATCATCACCGCCATGATGGGCACCGAGATCACGCCGTTGATCACCGCGCTCCAGATCAGCGCGCGCACCGGCGGGATGCTGGTGAAATTGAGCGCCACCCCGACCAGCGTCGCCACGGTGAGGATGGCGTAGAAGCCGCGCGCTTCGGCCAGGCGCAGCCCCAGGCCGATCGGCCAGCGGAACGACTCGGCTACCGCGTAGGCCGCCGATCCGGCGAGGACGGGCACGGCGAGCATGCCGGTGCCGATGATTCCCGAAGCGAACAGCGCGAACGCGAAATCGCCCGCGATCGGCCGCAGCGCCTGGGCCGCCTGCGCCGAACTCTGGATGTCGGTGATGCCGTGCACATGCAGCGTCGCCGCCGCCGTCAGCATGATGAAGAACGCGACCGAGTTCGAAAAGATCATGCCGACATAAGTGTCGATCTTGATGCGGTTCAAATGCGCGCGCGCCTGCGCCGGTGCCACGCGCAAAGGCTCCTCCCCCGGGCCGGCGCGCTGCTCTTCCACTTCCTGCGAGGCCTGCCAGAAGAACAGGTAGGGGCTGATGGTGGTGCCGAACACCGCGACCAGGGTGAGCAGGTAGTCGGCGTTGAATTCGAGCGGTGGCAGCAGGGTGTGCCGCAGCACCTGGCTCCAGGGCACATGTACCACGAACGCGGTGGCGACGTAGGCGAACAGCGTCAGCGTCAGCCACTTCAGGATCGGCGCATAGCGCGGGAACGGAATGAAGATCTGCAGCCCCAGGGACACCATGGCGAAGGCGACGATGGCCAGGTGCGACTGTCCGCCGATGAGCAGGCGCAGCGCCGCGGCCATCGCCCCGAGGTCGACCGCGATATTGATGGTGTTGGCCACCAGCAGCAGGCCGACCACGCTGTGCAGCAGCCAAGGGGGGTAGTGCTCGCGGATGTTGGCCGCCAGTCCGTGGCCGGTGACCCGGCCGATACGCGCGCTGACGATCTGGATGCCCACCATCAGCGGCAGCGTGAGCCATATCGACCAGAGCATGCCGAAGCCGAACTGCGCGCCGGCCTGCGAATAGGTCGCTATGCCGCTGGGATCGTCGTCGGCGGCGCCCGTGACCAGGCCCGGGCCGAGCCGCTTCAGCAGCGGTGCGGCTGGCACCGGTATGGCAGACTGGCGGGGCGCGCGTGCGGTTCTCATATGCTGGGTTGGCGATGACTGCGGTGGCCGCGGCAGGCGCCGCCGCGGGGCGGCGCGCAGTCTAGCGCATTCTGCCTGCATTGCCCAGAAAAAGGCGGCCGCCACCGCAAAAAAGTGGCCCCGGTGCATCAGCCCCGGGGCGCGGCGTTACAGCCAGCGCTGCATCGAATAGCCGCCGATGAGCGGCCGCTGCATCGCGGCCCTGAACATCTGCCGTCCCCACTTGAATTCCTTGTACAGCACGATGAAGCGCCACAGATCGCGCAATACTTTGGCACGGTCGCGCCAGCCCAGTTCCATCAGGGCCGCCGGGAAGTCGGCTTCATGCGGACGCTCGAACGCGATCTTGAGCGGGTTCCACTGGTCCGAGGTGCGGCGCACCTCCGAGGCGATCATGCGGCGGTACATCTGCTGCACCGGGCGGTTGTGCGCGCGCGCTTCCACCACCGCCTCGCCGCAGATCGCACCCGAATGCAGCGCGCAGCTCATGCCTTCGCCTATCATGTTGAGGAAGCCCGCCGCCTGGCCGGTGATCAGCACATTGCCCTTGCCGAATACGTAGCGGTTGATCAGCGAGGGGCCGAAATTCTCGCCGCAGCCCTCGTCCTCGGTATGCGGCTGCAGGCGCACGCCGTGCTTTTCGGCCAGATAGTTCACCACGTTTTCGTGTTTCCTGGCGAAATTGTCGCCGCGCTTGAAGCCGACGCCGACGATCTGGCGCCCGTCGCGCGCGTGGCTCCAGGTGTAGTGCCCCAGCCCGGGATGAAACCAGAAATGGAAATAATCGGGATCCAGCGGGCATTCGATGATGTCGTGGAATTTCTGCCCGACGAAAAACCAGGGAATCGATTGCGGGTAATCCGGGTAGATCGAGCGTATCACCAGGGAGCTCGGGCCGTCGGCGCCGATCACCTGGCGTGCGCGGTATTCGACCGGTTCGCCCTGGCGCCGCGCCTGCACCAGCACGTGGTCGCCGCGGTCCTCCAGCCCGGCAAACGAGGTCCGGTCGTGCACTTCGGCACCGCTGCGCTTGATCGCCCAGTAATCGGAGTACTTGCGGTGCAGGTGCGGCGTGCTGCCGCCGAAAAAATCCATCGGCATCGACACCATGCTGGGGAAATGGAAGGTCACGCCGCGGCAGGAGGTCGGCTCGTGCAACGCTTCGCGCGGCAGCGGACCGAAGTTCTCCAGCAGGAAACGGTGCCCGCGCGGCGACAGGATGCCGCTGCAGATCTTGTGGCGCGGAAGTTCCTTCCGCTCCAGCACGATGGTTTCCAGGCCGGCATCGACCAGGCGCTTGGCCGCCGCGGCCGCCGCCAGACTGCCGCCGACGATGACTACGTCAACCGAGCGCATCGCTTACTGACACCTTAATCAAATTTCTTGCGGTATCCAAAGGGGGCTGTGCCGCCGCTTCGGGATCGAAGGCGATTTTCATGAGCTTCCATCATCCGCCAAATCGACGAGCTGCACCACCGGCAGGTCGCAGATTTGCGCAAAAGCGGCACCGTCGTCCAGATGCTCCAGCACGATGCGCGTCACGTTTCGTCCCTGCAGTATCCAGCGCACCTGGCTGCTGCCGTCGTCGGGCTCGATGCTGGCGTGCGAACCGGCAGCGGTGGCAGGGATGGCGATACGCTGCAGGTCCAGATTGAAGCTGCAGCCGCAGGCGCGGCGCAGTTCGTCGTAATGCTTCACCAGGCGCTGGTAATCGGCATGATAGGCGCGCGCTTCGATCACGTACAAATCGCCTGCGCGCAGCCCGCGGCGTATCGCGGGCAGGCGCCCCAGCGCTACGCCCAGGCTGGTGAGTTTCGCACCGGGCAGCCAGCGGCGCAGATGATAGAAAAGCAGCCCGTCGGCGACGACGATTTCGTCCAGCCGGCGCAGCGGCGCCAGAAAGCGCTCGCGCCGCGGCGGCGGGATACTCACGCCCTCGATCAGCGCCTGCACGAGGTCCGCGCCGTCGTCGTCATGCACGCGCAGCGCAGCCCCCCCTCCGAGCAGCGCGGCAACGCGCTCCAGCCTGCGCGGCTGCGCGCGCAACGCTTCGCCTGCGAGCAACGCACTGCGCGCGGCCGGCAACGGCGCGCCTGGCCGGCTCGGGCGCGACTCCATGCGTGCGAGCAGCGATGCCATCATCGCCGGCTGCACCAGGTGGCGGCGCAGGTTCAGGGTCATGCCGACCAGGTCGATGTCCTCCGGACACGCCGGTTCGCAGGCCGCGCACAGGGTGCAACTCGCGACCGAGACGGCGATGTCGGTGGCGTGCGCGCCGTATTGCAGCGCCTTGGCGCGCCCCAGCGGGCTCAGGCCCAGGTCGTGCGTGCGGCGCCAGAGCGGGCATACCAGCAGGCACAGGCCGCAGCCGGTGCAATGGGTGTAATCCTTGCGCGCCGCGTGCGCGCTTGGGCTTGGGCCGAACATGCCTAAAAGATGACGTGCCGGTTGAGGATCATCGCCGGGTCGGCCCGGCGTTTCAGTTCCAGGTGCCGGTCGACCAGGGCATCGCCGAACACGCGCCGGATGTAACCTTTCATCATGCCGCCGAAACGGTAATAGCTCGCGCCCAGGTCCACGCCGATGTCGTAAATCTCGTTCTTGAACGACTGCAGATAGTCGCGGCTGTACACGCCGTCATCCAGCATCGGTTCGAACTCGCAGCCATAGGCCCAGCCTTCGGCATCCGGCGGGATGCAGGACATTTCGTAGTGCGCGCGGTGCTCCGGGCGCAGCCTGATCCCGACCAGGTAAAGGGTGTAGCGCGGAAAATACCTGCGGCAGACGGCATTGCCGCGCTCCACCGCCGCGACGAATTTTTCCGCCGAAGTCGCGAGGTCCGGGATCACCATCTGCCGGTTGCCCCAGAACTTCCATACCGCGCGCGAAAACACGACGCTGCGGTCGTGCATGACGCCGTCGCGCATATATTCCGGGCGCTGCAGCTCGGGAAAGAGTTCGCGCTTGCGCTGCAGCAGGTACCAGGCTTCGCCGAGTTTCCATGGGCGCAGAGCATAGTGCGCGAGCGTGCGCAGGCCGAAACCGAGCTCGCCGTAGCCGCGCAGCCGCGGTCGCCAGTTCGCCATGAACGCGGCTTCGCGCTCGACCGAGTCGAAGGCCACCAATACGTTCACTGCGCAGTCCATGATCGTGAGTATGCCGGAATAGTCGCTGGCGTCGTTACGGTCCAGCAGCTGCAAATCCTCGATCGCTTTGCGCAGCGACGCATAGTAGAAATAGTGCATGCGCAGCGGCGTATAGCGGCGTACGCGCAGCGTCGCCGCGGTGATCACGCCGAACTGGCCGTAGCCGAGGATCACCCGCTGGAACAGCTCCGCGTTGTGCGTGTCGGAGCATTCGACGATGTCCCCGGTGGGTGTGACCACCTGCAGCGCCAGCGCCTGGTCGGCGCTGCAGCCCAGGCGCGCCGAATTCACGTCTATGCCGCCCACACCCAGGGTGCCGCCGACCGAGGAAGTCAGGTTGAGCGGAGCCGACAGATAGTCGAGATCCTGGCGGCGCAGCTCCTCGGCCAGGCTGTGCCAGAAAATGCCGGCTTCGGTGCGCACCGTCAGCGCTGCGGCATCGATAGCGAGCACGCGACTCATGCCGCTCATGTCGAGCAGCAGGCCGCCGAAAGCGACTGACTCGCCCTCGGTGGTCAGTCCGCCGCCGGACACGGTGACCGGCACGCGGTACTCTTGC
>JAKAIH010000123.1 GCA_021825225.1 Pseudomonadota bacterium | reverse complement strand
TTGTCTTCGGACCAGGCTGCGAGCGCCGCCTTGATGGTGCGGTAGACCGAGCGCACGTCGCCTTTGGCGCGCGCCGCGGCCCATTCGTCGCCGAGATAGGCATTGTACAGCGCTTCGCCGGAATACTCGTTCCAGCCGGGGTGTTCCGCGGCGGCGAGCGCAGAGCCCATAGTGCCGAGGATCGTGCGCGCGGTTTCGCGCTGGCGCTCCAGCGTGCCGCACACCACGCGCGCGAACCCGATGCCGCGCTCGGCGAAATATTCACCCAGCCACTCCGATTGCCGCCGCCCGAGCGCGCTCAGGCGGTCGTAATTCTCTGCGGCGAAGGAGGCCTGGCCGTGACGGACCAGATACAGGATAGCCATGCAGGCGGGAGGATACGCGAATTCGCGCTTGCGATCAGCCGCCGAATTTGCGCAGGCCGTCCAGGTCGAGCACGGTCACGAGGCCGTAGTCGACTTTGATCAGGCCGGCCTTGCCCAGCACCTGCAGCGCGCGGTTGACGCGCTGGCGCGAGGCACCGGCGAGATAGCCGAGCTCCTCCTGCGAGATCTGCACGTGCGGGTCGGCGTCCGGATAGAGATAGGTGTTGAACAGCGCTGCGAGCGAACGCGCGACGCGCGCATCCGGGTCGAGCAGCCGGTCGTGCTCGACCATGCCGATGAACTGCCCCAGGCGCTCGTTCAGTTGCTTCAGCAGAAAGCGGTTGAACGGTATGCTGGTGTCGAGCAGCCATTGGAACGTGGCTTCGGGCATGAACGCGATGCGCGAATCGCGCAGCGCCTCGATATCGTACTTGAACGTCTGGCCCTTCAGTACCGAGCCTTCGGCGAACCAGCCGCCTGCGGGTATGCCGGCGAACGTGACCGACTTGCCTGCCGGGGAGAGGCTATGAATCTTGACCAGGCCGTCGATCACGCCCAACCAGGCGTTCGCCGGGTCGCCTTTGCGGCAGATGCACGCGCCGGCCGCGAATTCGCGCACGGCGATGGCTGCGCGCACCCGGCTCAATTGTTCCGCGGGCAGCTCGCGTGTCCAGGAACTCAGGGCCAACATGTCATCCAGGGATCGCATTGACTGCCGCTAAAGCGCCGAGTGTCGGGTAGGTGACATTTTGCCCGAAAATTGTGCTGTATGATGAATCAGCCATAAAGCTGCTTTGCCCTGCGCGCCGGAACCAGGGCCGCAGCAATCCCGGCGTACGACCGGGAAGGCCGTAGGCTACAATGAATTTAGAACGCCTCGGGACAGAGGCGCAACGCGTTGGAGGAGGAGCCAATGTCAGAACGGTCTCTGGACACGTTTCCGCGGCTGCTGCAGCAGCACGCGGCCGTGCGCCCGGAGCACCCCGCGATCCGCGAGAAAGACCTCGGCATCTGGCAGAGCTGGAACTGGAGCCAGGTTGCGGCGGAGGTGCGCGCGCTTGCCTGCGGCCTGTCCGAACTCGGCTTTCGCCGCGGTGACAGTCTCGCGATCATAGGCGACAACCGGCCGCGCCTGTACTGGGCCATGACCGCGGCGCAATGCCTGGGCGGGATTCCCGTGCCCATGTACCAGGACGCCGTGGCGCTGGAGCTGGAGTACGTGCTGCAGGACGCCGGCATCAGGTTCGCGATCGCCGAAGACCAGGAGCAGGTGGACAAGCTGATCGAGTGCCGCGAGCGCTCCCCCGGCCTCGAACACATTCTGTACGACGACCCGCGCGGTCTGCGCCACTACCAGCAGCCCTACATCCGCAGCCTGGACGCGGTGCAGGAGCTCGGCCGCGGCCGCATCGCCAGGCAGCCGGCCTTCATCGACGCGGAGATCGATCTGGGCAAGGCCGAGGACGTGGCGATCATGCTCTACACCTCGGGCACCACCGGCAAGCCCAAAGGGGTGTGCATCACCCATTCCGCGCTGATCAACGCGGCGCGCGGCGGCTGCGGCTTCGACCGGCTCGGCCCGGACGAGGAAATCCTTTCCTATTTGCCCATGGCCTGGGTGGGGGACAATCTCTTTTCCTACGCGCAGTCGCTGCTGGCCGGCTTCACCGTGAACTGCCCGGAGTCGGGCGAAACGGTGATGACCGACATGCGCGAAATCGGACCCACCTATTATTTCGCGCCGCCGCGGGTGTTCGAGAACCTGCTCACTCAGGTGATGATCCGCATCGAGGATGCAGGCGCGACGAAGCGCTGGATGTTCCATTATTTCATGGACGTCGCGCGGCGCTGCGGCGCCGAAATTCTCGACGGCAAGCGCGTCGGCAGCGGCGAGCGCATGCTGTATGCGCTGGGTAACGTCCTGGTGTACGGGCCGCTGCGCAATGTGCTTGGCATGAGCCGCGTGCGCGTGGCCTACACCGCGGGGGCGGCGATCGGCCCGGATTTGTTCCGCTTCTACCGCTCCATCGGCATCAACCTGAAGCAGCTCTACGGTTCGACCGAAACCTGCGCCTACGTCTGCCTGCAGCAGGATGGCAAGATCAAGCTCGACACCGTCGGCATCCCTGCGCCCGGGGTGGAAGTCAGGATCGCCGACAGCGGCGAAGTGCTGGTGAAAAGCGGTGCCATGTTCAAGGAATACTACAAGCGGCCGGACGCCACCGCCGAAACCATAGACGCCGACGGCTATTTCCACACCGGCGATGCCGGCTTCTTCGATGCGGACGGGCAGCTCAAGATCATCGACCGGGCCAAGGATGTGGGCAAACTCGCGAACGGCGCCATTTATGCGCCGAACTACATCGAGAACAAGCTCAAATTTTTCTCCCATATCCGCGAGGCGGTGGCTTTCGGCCACGGGCGCGACATGGTGTGCGCGTTCATCAATATCGATATCGGTGCGGTCGGGAACTGGGCCGAACGGCGCAACATTCCCTACTCCGGTTACACCGACCTCGCGCAAAAGGGCGAGGTGTATGCGCTGGTGCGCGAATGCGTGGAAAAGGCCAACGCCGAGCTTGCGCTCGATCCGGCGCTGAGCGCCTCCCAGGTGCACCGCTTCCTCATCCTGCACAAGGAACTCGATCCGGACGACGACGAACTCACGCGCACGCGCAAAGTGCGCCGCAACTTCGTCGCGGAAAAATACAAGGTGCTGATCGACGCGCTGTATTCGGGCAAGACCGCGCAGTTCATCGAAACCCAGGTCAAGTTCGAGGACGGGCGCATCGGCAAGGTCAGCGCCGACCTGCGCATCGAGGAAGCGAAAACCTATCCGCCCTCCGGCGTGAAAAAGGCTGCGTGATGGGAGCGGGGGCGAACGGCGGCAAGAGCATAGGCGGCGTGGTCCTCGGCCTGGAGGGCATTTCGCTCGCTTTCGGCGGCGTGCGCGCGCTGCAGAACGTCAGCTTCGACGTGCGCGAGCATGAGATCCGCGCCATCATCGGTCCCAACGGCGCGGGCAAGAGCTCGATGCTGAACGTGATCAACGGCGTCTATCATCCGCAGGAAGGCACCGTCACGTTCAATGGCGTGAAGCGCCGCGACGTGAATACGCACGAAGCGGCCGCGCAGGGCATTGCGCGCACGTTCCAGAACATCGCCCTGTTCAAGGGCATGTCGGTGCTGGACAACATCATGACCGGGCGCAATCTGCGCATGAAATCCGGCCTGCTCGCCCAGGCCATCCGCATCGGCCCGGCCGAACGCGAGGAGCTGCAGCACCGCGAGGCGGTGGAGCAGATCATCGACTTCCTCGAGATCCAGGCCTATCGCAGGACGCCGGTGGGGCGCCTGCCCTATGGCCTGCAAAAGCGCGTCGATCTCGCGCGCGCGCTGGCGATGGAGCCCAAACTGCTGCTGCTGGACGAACCGATGGCGGGGATGAACGTGGAGGAGAAGCAGGACATGTGCCGCTTCATCCTCGACGTCAACGACCAGTTCGGCACCACCATCGTGCTGATCGAGCACGACATGGGCGTGGTCATGGACATTTCCGACCGGGTGATCGTACTCGACTACGGCAAGAAAATCGGCGACGGCACGCCGGACGAGGTGCGCGGCAACCAGGCGGTGATCGACGCCTACCTCGGCGTGAGCCACTGAAACGGCGGCGGCTATGAAAAGAAATCGCAATCTGATCATTCTGTGCGTTGGCCTGCTCGCGGGCCTGATTGCGCCGCTCGCGACCGGCGCGAGCGATCCCGGCTTCTACATCGAGGTGCTGCTCGGCGGCCTCATGGCCGGCGTGCTTTATTCGCTGGTCGCGCTCGGCTTCGTGCTGATCTTCAAGGCCTCCGGCGTGTTCAACTTCGCGCAGGGCGCGATGGTGCTGTTCGCGGCGCTGTCGGTGGCGCGCATGGCCGAGGTGATGCCGCTGTGGCTGGCGACCCTGCTCGCGGTCGGCATCATGGTGGTGTTCGCGTTCATCGTCGAGCGGTTGGTGCTGCGGCCGCTGGTGAACCAGGATCCGGTGGTGCTGCTGATGGCGACGCTGGGCGTGACTTATTTCCTCAACGGTTTCGGCCAGACCGTCTGGGGCAGCGACATCTACGAAATCAATCTCGGCATCGCCAAGGAACCGGTGATGATCCTGCAAAGCGTGTTCCAGGGCGGCATCCTGATCAACAAAGACGACGTCGCCGCGGCGATCGCGGCGGTGGTGCTGGTGGCGCTGCTGGCGCTGTTCTTCCAGAAGACCAAGACCGGCCGCGCTCTGCGCGCGGTGGCCGACGATCACCTCGCGGCGCAGTCGATCGGGATTCCGCTGAACCGCATCTGGGTGATCGTCTGGTCGGTGGCCGGCGTGGTGGCGCTGGTGGCGGGCGTGATCTGGGGGGCCAAGCTGGGCGTGCAGTTTTCGGTGTCGCAGGTGGCCCTGAAGGCGCTGCCGGTGGTGATTCTCGGCGGCTTCACTTCGATACCGGGCGCGATCCTCGGTGGCCTGATCATCGGCGTCGGCGAGAAAATGGCCGAAGTGTTCCTCGCTCCGATTGCGGTCAAGGCATTCGATCTGGCCGGCGGCGGCATCGAGAACTGGTTTGCCTACGTACTGGCGCTGCTGTTCCTGCTGGTGTTGCCGGAAGGCTTGTTTGGGGAGAAACACATTGACCGCGTTTAGGCTTCTCCAGTCCCGTCAAACCCAGGGCTGCGGCCTGAACTAGGCAGACAGACCCATGCTCTACAGAGAAAACGGACAGTTCAAGACTACCTACCGCCAGGATCAGCAGATGCTGCCGATCCTGCAGGACCGCATATTCATGGCCCTGCTGCTGCTGTTCGTGTTCGGGGCCGGCCCCTTCATTTTCAGCGACTATCTGTTCCTGTCGATCCTGATCCCGTTCCTGATTCTGGCGCTGGCCGCGATCGGCCTGAATCTGCTGGTCGGCTATTGCGGACAGATTTCCCTCGGTCACGGCGCGTTCATGTCGGTAGGCGCGTACGCGGCCTACAACCTCGCGCTGCGCATGCCGCAGCTCAATTTTCTGGTGGTGCTGATTCTCGCGGGCCTGATCGCGGCGCTGGTCGGACTGCTGTTCGGCATCCCCAGCCTGCGCATCCGCGGGCTGTACCTGGCCGTGGCCACGCTGGCGGCGCAATTTTTCATGGACTGGACTTTCGCGCGCGTCAAGTGGTTTACCAATTATGCGCCGTCCGGTTCGGTGTCGACCGCCACGATAGACATCTTCGGCTGGACCGTGGACACTCCGGTGAGGAAATATCTGTTCCTGCTCGCGGTGGTGACGGTGTTCGCGCTGGTGGCGAAAAACCTGGTGCGCGGCCATATGGGCCGGGCGTGGATGGCGATGCGCGACATGGACGTCGCCGCCGAGGTGATCGGCATCCGTCCGGTGTACGCCAAGCTCACCGCTTTCGGCGTGAGTTCGTTCTACGTCGGCGTCGCCGGTGCGCTGTGGGGCTTCGTCTACCTCGGCTCGTGGGAGCCGCTGGCCTTCGACATCAACCTGTCGCTGAACCTGCTGTTCATGATCATCATCGGCGGCATGGGCTCCATCCTCGGCAGTTTCTTCGGCGCCTTCTTCATCGTGGCGCTGCCTATCCTGCTGAACCAGGCGCCCGAATGGCTGGGCATACACATGTCGACGGCAATGGTGTCGAACCTGGAAGCGATGATCTTCGGCTCGCTGATCATTTTTTTCCTGATCGTCGAGCCGCAGGGGCTGGCGCGCCTGTGGGCGATCGGCAAGGAGAAACTGCGCCTGTGGCCGTTCCCGCACTAGCGCCGGAGAACGGGGAATTTTGTGTGACCGCCGCGGGCGATCTGCCTTCGGCTTATTTCATAAGGAGGTAACGGAGATGAAACTAGTAGAAAAAATGAGAGTTCTGGCGGTATCCGCCGGCGCCGTCGCCGCCATCATGGCGGTCGCGGCCAGCGGGCCGGTCCAGGCACAGTCGAAGGCGAAGGAGCAATTCTTTCCGGCGCTGCCCTACCGCACCGGGGCCTACGCGCCCAATGGCGTGCCTTGGGCCAACGGTTATATCGACTACCTGAAGCTGGTGAACGCGCGCGACGGCGGCATCGGCGGCGTCAAGATCACCTACGAGGAATGCGAAACCGCCTATGACACCGCCCGCGGCGTGGAATGCTACGAGCGCCTCAAAGGCAAGGGCCCGACCGGGGCCACCCTGTTCCAGCCGCTGTCGACCGGCATCACCTTCGCGCTGACCGACAAGGCGCCGGGCGACAAGATCCCGCTGGTCACCGCGGGCTACGGCCGCGCCGATGCGGTCGACGGCACGGTGTTCAAGTGGAACTTTCCGCTGGGCGGTACCTACTGGGATGCGGCCGATATCCTGGTGCAGCACGTGGGCAAGTTGGAAGGCGGACTGGACAAGTTGAAGGGCAAGAAGATCGCGCTGGTCTATCACGACTCGCCCTATGGCAAGGAGCCGATTCCGCTGCTGCAGTTGCGCGCCAAGATGCACGGCTTCCAGCTGCTGCTGTTGCCGGTCACCCACCCGGGTGTGGAACAGAAGGCGACCTGGCTGCAGATCCGTCAGCAGCGCCCCGACTACGTTTTCCTCTGGGGCTGGGGCGTGATGAATTCGGCCGCGATCAAGGAAGCGGTCGCGACCGGCTATCCGCGCGACAAAATGTACGGTGTTTGGTGGTCCGGCGCCGAACCCGATGTGATTCCCGCGGGCGAAGGCGCCAAGGGCTATCACGCGCTGGTGTTCCTCGCTCCCGCAGGGCAGGGACAGGTGCACAAGGACATGATCAAGTATGTCTACGACAAAGGCCAGGGCACCGGCAAGAAAGAAGAAATCGGCGAGGTGCTATACAACCGCGGCATGGTCTCGGCGATGCTCGGTGTCGAGGGCGTGAAGCGCGCGCAGTTCAAGTACGGCAAGAAGCCGCTCACCGGCGAGCAGGTGCGCTGGGGCCTGGAGAACCTCGCCCTGGACGCCGCTGCGCTCAAGAAGCTCGGCTTTGAGGGCTTCATGGACCCGATCCAGACCACCTGCGTCGATCACGAGGGCTCGCACAGCAGCCGCGTCGAGACCTGGGACGGCAAGAAGTGGAATATCACTTCCGGCACCTACGAGTCCGATTTGCAGATCATCAAGCCGCTGATCAAGGAATCCGCAGCGAAGTACGCGGCGGAGAAGAAG
>JAKAIH010000122.1 GCA_021825225.1 Pseudomonadota bacterium | reverse complement strand
CCTCGCGGAAATCGTCGAGCTGCTTGTCCGCGTGCTTGGCATCGACCAGGGTGACGATGGAATCGAGCAGATAGTAGCTGCCGATGTCCTCGTCCATGAAAAATGTCTGCGCCACCGGGCCCGGGTCGGCCATGCCGGTGGTCTCGATGATGATGCGCTCGAAATCGAGCTGTTTCGCCTCGCGTTTCGCCTGCAGCTCGCCCAGGATGCGCACCAGATCGCCGCGCACGGTGCAGCAGATGCAGCCGTTGTTCATCTCGACGATCTGCTCGCCCGTATCCTGCACCAGCAGTTCGTTGTCGATGCCGGCCTCGCCGAATTCGTTTTCGATCACAGCGATGCGGCTGCCGTGCTGCTCCTTGAGTATGCGATTGAGCAGCGTGGTCTTGCCGCTGCCCAGGAAGCCGGTGAGTATGGTGACCGGCACCATGTCCTGTGGTTTCATATGCAATCCTGAGTCAATTCTTGGCAGTGACTTGCCATTTTTTGCCCTTGGACCTGTCTGCCAGCCATGCGGGATCTGACGTTGCCGAAATAAATCTATTGAAATGGCGGGCGCTGGATAACGCCGGCTGATCATTGCATTGAGTTGCCCGTGCTTGCGCTAGTCTAGCGTCGGCATGCGTCATGCTTGACCGAGGATGCGTTTGACGTCCCGATCCAATTCCGCGAGGTCGTGCTCGACAATCGCCCAGACCGTGTCCAAATTCACCTCGGCATAGCCGTGGATCAGCCTGTCGCGCGTCCCGATAATTTTTCTCCAAGGTACGGAGTGTTCGTCAGACTTCAACTCGCCGCTGAGATTTCGCGCGGCCTCGCCGATAATCTCGATCTGCCGAACGACCGCGCTTTGGATCATGTCGTCCGTCATGAACGCGGCGCGGCCGGTCTTGGTGAAACGTCGAATGCGTTCTATCGCTTCGGCGAGATGCGCGACGTACAACTTGTCGCGTTCATTCATAAGGCGCGGGCTTCGGCCAGAATTCGATCCCTGATCAGGGGATGCAGCTCGGGCTCGGTGAGGAGATCCACCTTCACGCCCAACGTATCCTCGAAATCTTGTTGCATACCGACAAGTTCAAAGAGCGAAGTTCCTTGCCGCACATCTACCAGCAGGTCGATGTCGCTGCCTTCCTTGTCAACTCCCTTCACCACCGATCCGAACACGCGCAGATTGCTCGCGCCGTGTCCGGCAGCGATGGCAATCAGTCTGTCCCGGTGGGTAGCGAGTGCTTCCGAGGGTTTCATGGTCGATATTCTCTCAGGTTTTGGCTTGCGTGCGCATCCAGCCTGCACGGCACCGGCCGGCGCAGGCGCAATTATCGCGAACGATCGCCTAGCCGCGCCTGACGAGCAGGCCCTTGAGGTAGTCCCCCTCGGGAAAGGATAGCAGCACCGGATGGTCGGCAGACGCTGCGAAGTGACCGACGATGGATGCGTCCGCGCCCGCATCGAGCGCCGCCCCGGCGAGAATCTTCTGAAACAGCTCGGCGGAAACGCCGCCCGAGCAGGAAAAGCTTGCGAGCAGCCCGCCCGGGCGCAGCAGCTTCAGCGCAAGCAGATTGATGTCCTTATAGCCCCGCGCGGCCTTTTCCGCGAACGCCGCGGTCGGCGCGAACTTGGGCGGATCGAGCACGATGAGATCGAAGCTGCGCCCCTGGTCGCGCAGGACGCGCAACTGCTTGAACACGTCGGCCTCCAGCCATTCGGCGCGCGCCGCATCCAGATCGTTGCGGGCGAGATTGTCCCGCGCCTGTGCCAGCGCGCCGGCCGAACTGTCCACCGATAGCACCGAGGCGGCGCCCCCCGCAAGCGCGTTCAGCGTGAAACCGCCGGTGTAGCAAAAGCAGTTGAGCACGTCGCGATCACGCGCGAGCTCGCCGATGCGCTTGCGGTTGTCGCGCTGATCCAGATAAAAGCCCGTCTTGTGGCCCGCGGCAACGTCCACGCCGTAGCCAAGGCCGTGCTCGCGCAGCTGCACACCGGCGGCAGGCAAGGCGCCGTGGAGCACGCCGCTGCGCACCGACAGCCCTTCGAGCGCGCGCACGTCGGCATCGGAGCGCTCGTACAGACAGGCGCAGCCGGTGAGTTCGCGCACGGCCTGCGCGAGCTCCTCGCGCCAGCGCTCCGCGCCGGCGGAGAGCAGCTGCAGCACGGCCACGTCGGCGTAGCGATCGACAATGATCCCTGGCAAGCCGTCGGACTCGCCGTGCACTAGGCGCAGCGCGTCACTTGTGTCCGGCGACAGCAAGCGCTCGCGCGCCGTGATCGCACGCGCAAGGCGCGTGCGCAACAGATCGCCGTCGACCGGTTCGGCTTCAGCCCAGCTCCATACGCGCGCGCGGATTTGAGACGCCGGGCTGTACGCCGCCCAAGCAAGGAATTCCCCGCCCGCTGCGCGCACCGCCACGCTGTCACCCACAGCGGGATCGCCCTGCACGCGCGACACTGCGCCGGAGAGTACCCAGGGATGGCGACGCACGAGCGGCTTCTCGCGGTCCGCCTTGAGGATGAGTTGTTTCATCGGCCGGCATGATAAGCCGTTTTTGGGACAAAAGGGCTTCGCTGCTAGCAACGCGCCGCCGCTCGCGGTCTAATGGGCCTCAGGTCCGCGCCTAAACCGGGGACCAACTTCGGTCCAAGTCTAGGCGGCACAACGGTGGGAAACACAAAAAAATCGACTCGTCGGCAATGCTTCAGCGCCCATAACAGCGCGTACCCGGACCATAACCTTCGGTCTATAGACAAGTCTAGTCCCTCTGGGTCTGCGCTACGTATCCATAGGCCCGCGTATTTCTGTGAGGGCTTATCCGCAGGTGCCCGGGGAAGGGCAAGAAGGGGCGCCAAGATCCGCGCCCCTGTGGCACCCTGCTTGCCGGACTATTGCGTGATGTAGGCCTCGCCAACGTCCTCGACAGTGCCGCTGGCGCTGGCGCTGACAGCATACAGTGCCTTTGTGCCGCCAATCGGCCAGGTAATATCGACGTAGCGCCCGCCGCTGCCACTCAAGACACCGTGAATATGGTACACCCCGGGGGCCCCCGTTGCCGGCACATCCACGGTCAGCGTGGAGGTGGCCGCGGTTCCGCCCGCAGGTGTGGCAACCAGAGTGGCCGACCCGGCTGTCGTGGTCGGCGCGGTGATGCTCAATGTCCCAAAGGTATAGGCATTGCCGAACTGGAGGTAACTGCTGGCGTAGATGGTCCGCGCCAGGAAGTTCAGCGATCCGGTGAAGCTGGGGAGCGTCGCATCCGCCCGATTGTGCACAAAGCCGACGAAATTCATCGGATAGTCTCTGAGCGTGATAGATGATCCGCCGGCCGGAACAAAAGTACCGCCGAGAATTTCCTCGCCCTGCATGGCGCCGGATTCGTAGAACTCGACGACCCGCAGGTGATCGTCGACGCTGCCGCCGCCAAGCTGATTGTCCAAAAAGTCGTTATTGGCATCCTGCTTCATGACAAACATGCTGCCCTGGAACACGGCGAGTTCGCTCCCCAGTACGGTGTAACCATTGGAGGTGTCGACGTTGGCTGGGATGGCCATGCCTCCGCTCACTGCGATAGTAGGCAATAGTCCCTGGGACAGAATTGCAGTCCTGGATTGACCGGGCATCGCGGGATGGATACCCGCAACCGTCACGTCCTCCGTCGCGCCAGCGGTAAACCCTTTAGGCGCCACGCTGTCCACCTTGGACATATAGGATTCGCCGGCAAGCTCGATCTTGTTTGTCGCCTTGGAAACCGCAAAATAGATTCCGCGGCGCAGTCCGACTGCGGTCACGATATAGATGTCTGCGCTGTTCGTGGCGTCGGTAAAGTGGAACACCAGCAGATTGGTGGGAATGCCGCCGGATTTCAGATACTCCCCGTCGCTGAAGGTGTAGGTGGACGTAGCGCCAGCGCTGGAGCCGGCATCCTGGGTCATGGTCATATTGCCCATGACGGCCGTTCCGGCGGATACATCGACTGCGGTGACCGCAGCCTGGCCCCAATTCACCCGAGGTACCTCGCCGCTGCCGCTGAATATGTGCCTGGCGACGATGTTCATATTGCCCGAAGTGGCGCCGGGGTTATAAAAGCCGGATATGAAGGTTCCCAGGCCGGCGGCATTGATGCCGGTGGCCGGAACCATGGACCCGACGAATATCCCTTTGTCCATCACCGGTGTGCTCGTGAGACTGGAAACGTCGGTAAAGTTACCCGAAAAACTGCCATTCAGGCCGATATTACCGACCACCCGGGTAATGGAAGTGGGCGCGGTCGTGCTGTCCACGACGTTGAACAACATGCTCGAGCCTATCACCTTCCCGGTGATGAAATGGCTGCTACCCACCGTGCCCGTAATATCGCCGTTCGCGGTCACACTGACATCCCCAGCCACGAAATTGGAGCTGGCGACTAAGTTCGCGATGCTGGAGACGGTTGTGCTGCCCACATCGGTCTTGCTGATGGTAATGGCAAACATCTTGTAGTTGCCGGCTGTAATCGTGCTGCCGGCGGTTCCCGCCGCCAGCTTCTTGAACGCGGCTGCCTTCAGGCCGGTGTTGCCGGCGGCCGTAGGATCTTCGTACAGTCCGTTCGCGCCGGTGTTCGCCGTCAGTCCGAAAGCCGTCTTCGCGTCGCTCTGCGCGGTCGCCAGGTCATTGCCCCTGCTGACGCGGTCGAACACGTCCTTGGTCAGCGGGGTGACATTGAAAGTAGTCAAGGCATTGGTGCCGGCCGTGTTGCCTACGGAAAACAGGGTGGGCGCGGGCATGCCGGTATCAATGTCGGTGCCACCCGCGGACTTGATGTAAACCGGGTCGGGGGTGGTGGCTGCCGTCAAGGTGATACTGAACGCGCCTGTCGAGTCCGTCGAGCCCGTGCCGACCTGCGTGGTCATCGCACGATCGCTGTAGAGCGTCAGCGTTGCGCCGCTGACCTTGCCGTCGATAACCGAACCGGCCAGCGAAACGGTCGTTGCCGGCGCTGCCGCCGTGGTAGCCACGGCAATGGACTGAACCGCGGTCACCGAGGCGCCGCTGGTCGACGTGGATGCGACAAAGTAAATCTTGTAGGTGGTGCTGTAGGCCAAATTCGCAACCGAAATATTGGTCGCCGTAGCCGCGGCGATGGCCTGCTTGCCCGAAATAGGCGCCGCACTACCGGATGCGTCGGTGCCGGCCATAATTTGCGCGGCGGTCGGGCTCGTTGCCGTGGCATCCAGCGCTAACCAATACCCGGTCGCGCCCGCATTGACGGTTACACTGAATACCGCCGTCGTTCCCGAGGGGGTGACACTGGCGGAAATTGCCGTGATGCTCGGCGGCGGTGGCGGGCCTGTCTGTATGGGCGCGCTCAATACCTGGGAGACTTTCGTTGTGTCGGATAAATTAGCCGCCGCAAAATACAGGGTATAGCTCGTCGAATATGCCAAACCCGAGACGCTGATTCTGGTCGCGGAACCCCCGCTCAGTTGCGTGCTGCCCTTTATCGGCGCAGCAGCATTTGCACTATCCGTACCCGCAACCACTTGAGCCGCCGTTGGTGCGGCACCCGCAGACAGCACAACCCAGTAGCCCGTACCCGTCACATCCGAAGTCAGTGAGAAAGCCGCCGAGCCATCCGAGGAATGAATGGTTGAAATGGACGAAGGACTCAAATTCGGTGGCTGCGGGGCTGTGCCAGTGGTGATCGAACTGGAATACACTTGCGTGACTTTGCTGCTGGCGCCGGCATTGGCAGCAACAAAATACAGTTTGTAACTGCTGCTGTAGTCAAGCCCAGTTATATTGAACGTAGCCGTAGTCGCCGCGGCCATGTTGCCCTTTCCGGAAAGAGCCGCAGCGGCATTTTTCGAATCAAGTCCGGATATGACCTGCCATTGATTCGGGCTTCCGGCGGTTGCGGGCAATATCTCCCAGTAACCGACGGCATTGACATCCGCTGTGGCGGAAAACCCCACACTGGTATTGGATGCGGTGAGGGTTGCGGGGAAGGCAGCAGCCAGCTTGGGCGCATTGTCTGACGAACTACTCGCGCTCGGTGCCATGACGCCGGCCGATGGACTGAGATTAGGATAAGCCGCTTGCAGATAGGTGTTTAAATTAGCCGCTGCGACCCCGGCCGAAACCAGTGTCCTGGCGCCGCCGGTGGCGGTCGAAACAAGCGTCGCCAGCTGGGTTTGAATCTGGGCGGGAGCTAGTGCGCTCGAGATAACGCTGGTCGGCGCGACGTTAGCCAACGCGGCGACCACGGAAGCGGGAATATTGATATGGGTTGATTGGGCTCCATCATCGAGACTTTGCAAAAATTGTGCAACCGATATGGCATTGCTGTTCAGTGCATCAGCGCGGGACACTCCGGCCAAATCGTGGGGTGTAACGACGCCATCTGACGGTATCGCTGCGATGGTACCGACGGTTACTTTGCCGACGGTAAAAGAACAGCCTGTGCCTGCGTCGTAGTGAAATGACCCGTCGGAACCCGTGGTTCCCGTCAAAACACCGCAGGTATAGGTCAAACCGGCAACGGGCGAGTCAATTACATAGCCAATTGAGGGAACTGTCGTTCCGCCACCGCCACCGCAGCCTGCAACCAAAAATGCGGAACCGACTATCAGAAACGCATTGCGAAGCCGCTTCTTAACCGTTTCAATCATGTCGTACCCCTTTAATTCTTGCGGTTATGTGGACGTGTAACTTCGGGTCATACATTTGGGTTTGAAGCAGAGTCAAAATGAACAACCGGCGACGCCAAAGACAAGCTTTGCATCAACGGGATCAGGGCTAATCGCGCCGTAACATTCGTGCGAGTGTTGAGAAGCCGTGGCGGAAGGTTCATGCATACCAGCGGAAGTTGCACGGGTAACGCAGGGGGCTGCCCGATTTAGAAATCAGTCTAATCCCATACTGGTATTGTGGTCAATTTTTTGCGCCAAATAGCTTGAGTAGCCGGAAGATAGGCAGACGTCTCGCTGCTGCTGCAGCCCTGACGCATACGCGGTTTCATCGCTACGATTGACGCGTCGTTGCGTGTGAGAATACCCGTCTTGATCACTCTCGGAAGCCAATTCAAAATCGCCGAGCTTGTTCCGACTTATGGCCCTGATTCGGGCGAGAATGAGGGGCGGAATCCCCTCGCTTTGAAAATAAGCTCTGAGTGGTGACGCAGGAGCAAAACACCCGTTATTTCTTCTTCGCCCGCGGATGCGCGGCGTCGTAGGCCTTGGCCAGATATTGAAAGTCCAGGTGCGTGTACACCTGCGTGGTCGAAATGCTCGAATGCCCCAGCATTTCCTGCACCGCGCGCAGGTCGCCCGAGGATTGCAGCACATGCGTGGCGAAGGAGTGGCGCAGCACATGCGGGTGCACATGAACCGCAAGCCCGGCGCGCCGGGCCCAGGCCGCGAGGCGGGCGCGCACCACGCCGGCGGCGATGCGCTCGCCGCGCGCGCCGACGAACAGCGCCGGCTCCCCGGCGCGGGCGAGCAGCGCACGCACCTCAAGCCAGGCTTGCAGCGCCGCGCGCGCCTTCGCGCCGACCGGCACGCTGCGCGTCTTGTTGCCCTTGCCGGTCACGGTCACTTC
>JAKAIH010000121.1 GCA_021825225.1 Pseudomonadota bacterium | reverse complement strand
GCGCACTTCCTTCACCTGCTCGCCCAGCGCGCCCTTGATCTTGTCGGTCAGTTCCTTGTATTCGCCGGCCTGCTTTTCCTGTTCCTTCTTCTCCGTCTCGTCCTCGAGCTTGCCCAGGTCCAGGTCGCCGCGGGCGACCGAGGTGAGCGCCTTGCCTTCGAATTCGCTCAGGTTCGACACCAGCCATTCGTCCACGCGCTCCGACAGCAGCAGCACTTCGATGCCCTTCTTGCGGAACACCTCCAGATGCGGGCTGTTCTTGGCGGCGAGAAAGGATTCCGCTGTAACGTAATAGATCTTTTCCTGCTCCGGCTTCATGCGCGCGATGTAATCGGCCAGGGAAACGCTTTGGTCCTCGTTGTCCGCATGGGTGCTGGCAAAGCGCAGCAGCGCGGCGATTTTTTCCTTGTTCGCGTGGTCCTCGCCCACGCCTTCCTTCAGCACCAGGCCGAATTCCTTCCAGAAGCCGGCGTATTTGTCCTTCTGGTTTTGCGCAAGGTCTTCCAACAGCGCGAGCACACGCTTGGTGCAGCCGGAGCGGATCGCCTCGATATCCTTGCTCTGCTGCAGGATTTCGCGCGACACGTTGAGCGGCAGATCGCTCGAGTCGACCACCCCGCGCACGAAGCGCAGGTAGACCGGCAGCAGCTGCTCCGCATCGTCCATGATGAACACGCGGCGCACGTAGAGCTTGACGCCGTGGCGGTGGGTGCGGTCCCACAGGTCGAAAGGCGCATGCGCAGGCAGGTACAGGAGCTGCGTATACTCCTGCCGGCCCTCGACCCGGTTGTGGGTCCAGGCGAGCGGCGGCTCGAAATCGTGCGCGACATGCTTGTAGAACTCCTGGTACTGCTCCTCGCTGATCTCGGATTTGGAACGCGCCCATAGCGCACTCGCCTGGTTGACGGTCTCGTCCTCGCCGGTCTGCTTATAGGCTTTCTTTTCCTCGTCCCAGACGCGTTTTTCCATGCGGATCGGGATCGCGATATGGTCGGAATACTTGCGGATCAGCGTGCGCAGGCGGAAATCGTCGAGCAGCTCGTCCTCGCCCTCGCGCAGGTGCAGGGTCACTTCGGTCCCGCGTTCGGCTTTCTCCACCGCTTCGATGCTGTATTCGCCGCCGCCGTCGGATTCCCAGCGCACCGCCTCGCTGGCGGCTGCGCCCGCGCGCCGGGTCACCAGGCTTACGCGGTCGGCGACAATGAAAGAGGAGTAGAAACCGACGCCGAACTGGCCGATCAGGTGCGCATCCTTGGCCTGGTCGCCGGTGAGCGCCTGGAAGAATTCGCGCGTGCCCGACTTGGCGATGGTGCCGATATTGGCGACCACCTCTTCGCGCGACATGCCGATGCCGTTGTCGGACACCGTCAGCGTGCGCGCCTCCTTGTCGAAGCTGATGCGTATCTTCAGGTCCGCGTCGCTGCCGTAGAGCGAGGCATCCGACAGCGCCTCGAAGCGCAACTTGTCGGCGGCATCGGAAGCGTTGGATATCAATTCGCGCAGAAAAATCTCCTTGTTGCTGTACAAGGAGTGGATCATCAGTTGCAGCAGCTGCTTGACTTCGGCCTGGAAGCCGAGCGTTTCCTTGGTGGCGGTGGCAGACATGGGTTCTCCGGAGGCAGTTGTGGTTTTGTGCCTAAATGCGGGCGACGGGCGGGATTTTCAAGCCCCCGGGGTGCCGCCGCGCAGTACCGCCGCGGTAGAATGGCGGCTGCGCCATTCCCTTATCCGCCCAGCCCCGTTGCAGCTGCACCCCCAATTTCTCGCCGCGGTCAAAGCCTGCCTGCCGGTCCTGCCCGGGGTAATGGCTTTTGGCGCCATCAGCGGCGTGGCCATGATCGCGGCCGGAATGCCGACTTATCTGGCGCTGCTGATGTCGGTGCTGGTCTATGCCGGCAACGCGCAACTGGCGGCCTTGCAGCTCCTCACTTCGGGCAGCCCGATTGCGATCGCGATCCTGGCGGCGCTGGTGATCAATCTGCGTTTCTCCATCTACAGCCTGTCGATGGTGCCGCATCTGGCGGCGGCCGGCCCGCGCTGGCGTCCGCTGCTGTCCTATCTGCTCACCGACAACGGTTACGCCGTCACCCTGCGCGGCTACGAGAAACCGCTCGGCGCGGCGGACAAGGTCTGGTTCTACTTCGGCTGCTCGGCCGCAATCTGGGTCGCCTGGCAGATCGGCACCGTGCTCGGCGTGCTGCTGGGCGCGCGCATCCCCGCGTCCTGGCACCTGGAATTCTCCATCGTGCTCACCTTCCTTGGCATCGTCGTGCCCACCATCCGCGACCGCGCCGTCGCCGCCGCCTGCGCCGCGGGCATCACCGCCGTGCTTGCGTGGCCGCTGCCGCTGCGCCTGGGCCTGTTGATCGCAGCGGCAGCCGGGATCGTCGCCGGCATGCTCACGGAAAGCATGCTCGAAGGAAAGCGGCGATGAGCCCGTTCTGGCTGCTGATACTCGGGCTCGCCCTGACCAGCTTCCTGCCGCGTGCCTCCTTTATCCTGCTGTTCGCGCGCTGGCCCGTGCCGGCGCTGCTGCGCCGCGCGCTGCGCTACGTGCCGGCGGCGGTATTCTCCGCGATTCTGGTGCCCGGACTGGTGCTGAGCGCAGGCTCGGTGCACATCGCTCTGGACAACCCGCGCCTGCTCGCCGGCATCCTCGCCGGCGCCGTGGCCTGGCGCACGCGCAACACCCTGCTCACCATCGTCGCGGGCATGCTGGCGCTGCATCTGTGCGCCTATCTGGCCGGCGCAAGCTGAACCTATCCCGAAAATTCCGGTCTTTGTACAACCGAACCGAACGAAAGCGATCCCGATGCTGCGCCGACTGTTGCCTCTGATATTCGCCCTGCTGCTGCCCGCGTTCCTGCCCGCCCCGGCGCAAGCGGACAGCGCGGGCGCCGACACTGCGGCGAGCATCCGCAAGATCAGCTCGGTCGAGGGCATCACCGAATACCGGCTGCCGAACGGCCTCAAGCTGCTGCTGTTCCCTGACGCCTCGCAGGACACGATCACGGTCAGCATGACCTACCTCGTCGGCTCGCGCTACGAGGGCTATGGCGAATACGGCATGGCGCACCTGCTCGAGCATATGCAGTTCAAGGGCACGCCGCGCCATCCCGATCTCAAGAACGAATTCCAGCGCCACGGCGCGCGCTTCAACGCTTCGACCTCCTACGACCGCACCAACTATTACGAAACGCTGGCGGCCAACGACGCCAATCTCGACTGGGCGCTGGAGATGGAGGCGGACCGCATGCTCAATTCCAAGGTGTCGAAGCAGGATCTGGACAGCGAGATGACCGTGGTGCGCAACGAATTCGAGGCGGGCGAGAACAGCCCCTCCAACGTACTCGCCGAACGCATGGCCTCCGCCGCTTACCTGTGGCACAACTACGGCCATGCCATCATCGGCGCGCGCTCCGACATCGAGAACGTGCCGATCGAGCGCCTGCAGGCCTTCTATCATAAGTATTACCAGCCCGACAATGCGGTGCTGCTGGTGAGCGGCAAGTTCGACCAAGCCGCCACGCTCGCCCTGGTCGAACACTATTTCGGCGCGCTGCCACGGCCGGCGCGCAAACTCATCCCCACCTATACCGTCGAACCGACCCAGGACGGCGAGCGCAGCGTGACCCTGCGCCGCGCGGGCGAAGTGCAGCTCGTGGGCGCGCTGTACCACCTGCCGCCGGGATCGCATCCGGATTTCCCCGCGATCGACGTCCTCGTCACCGCGCTCACCAAGGTGCCCGGCGGGCGCCTGCAGCGCGCCCTGGTCGAGACCGGCAAGGCCAGCAGCGTCTACGGCGGCGACCAGCAGCAGCGCGAGGCCGGCTACGCCTATTTCGGCGCCAGCCTGTCCAAGGACATGCCGCTCGCGCCGGCGCGCGCGGCGCTGATCAAGACCCTGGAAGGCATCGCCTCCGATCCGATCACCGACGCAGAGGTCGAGCGCGCACGCACGCAGCTGCTGAACGACGTCGACATGGCGCTGACCAATCCGCGCGAACTCGGCATCGCGCTGTCCGATTTCATCGGCATGGGCGACTGGCGCCTGTTCTTTCTCTACCGCGACGGCCTGCGCCGGGTGAAGCGCGAGGACGTGCAGCGGGTCGCGCTGCAGTACCTCAAGACCTCCAACCGCACGCTCGGCGTGTTCGTGCCGACGCCGCATCCGGACCGCGCCGAGATTCCTGCGGCGCCCGATATCGCGGCCCTGGTCAAGGACTACAAGGGCGCGGCGGCGGTGGCAGCGGGCGAGGCGTTCGACCCCACCCCGGCCAATATCGATGCGCGCACCATCGTGAAGCAGCTCCCGGGCGGCATGAAGCTCGCGCTGCTGCCGAAGCAGACGCGCGGCGGCACCGTCGTGGCGCAGCTTACGCTGCGCTGGGGCGACGAGCAGAGCAAGATGGGGCGCAGCATGGCCTGCAACTTCGCCTCGGCCATGCTAATGCGCGGCAGCAAAGAACACTCGCGCGAGCAGTTGCGCGACGAGTTCGACCGACTCAAAGCCAGCGTCAGCGTAAGCGGCAACGGCGCCATGATAGAAACGCTGCGCCCCAATCTGCCGGCGGTGCTGCGCCTGGTGGCCGAAATCCTGCGCGAGCCCGCCTTTCCCGCAAGCGAGTTCGAACAGCTCAAGCGCTCCGCGCTGACCAGTGTGGAGGGCATGAAAAGCGACCCCGAAGCGCTCGCCGGGCTTGCGCTCACACGCCATCTCAACCCCTACCCGCCGGAGCACTGGCTGTACACGCCCACGCTGGACGAGCGCGTGCACATGATGCAGGCGGTCAGCATCGAGGACATGCGCCGCTGCCACGACGATTTGTACGGCGCGAGCGACAGCCAGCTGGCGGTAGTCGGCGATTTCGATGCGCCGCAGATCGCCCGCCTCGCGCAGCAATTGTTCGGCGGCTGGAAGAGCCCGCGGCCCTTCAGGCATATCACCGAGAGTTATCGCGACATTGCGCCGATCGACCGCAACCTGGAAACGCCGGACAAGGCCAATGCGGTATTGCGCGCTGCATTGAACCTGCCGCTGCGCGACGACGCGCCGGAGTATCCGGCGCTGGCACTGGGCAACTACCTGCTGGGTGGCTCGGTCGATTCGCGCCTGTGGCAACGCATACGCGAGAAGGAAGGGCTCTCCTACAGCGTGGGTTCCTGGCTCAGCGCCGGATCGCTGGATGCCGCCGGCGAATTCGGCGTCAGCGCCATCTATGCGCCGCAGAACCGCGCGCGCATCGAATCCGAAATCATGGACGTGCTGCGACAGGCGTTGCGCCAGGGTTTCACCGACACCGAGGTGGCCGCGGCGAAGAAAGGCTTCCTCGCGCTGCGCAAACTCGGCCGCACGCAGGACGCCGCGCTGGCCGCCCGGCTCGCCAACAATCTCTACCTCGGCCGCAGCCTCGCCTGGGACGCGGATTTCGACGCCAAAATCGCCGCGCTTACGCCGCAGCAGATTCAGGATGCACTGAATAAGTATCTGGATCCGGCGAAGCTCTCTATCGTCAAGGCCGGCGATTTCACCCGCGTCGCCGCCAAGGACACCTCCGCTCAGAGCAAGAACTGAAGGCCGCTAGGGCAGCTCGTCGTAACGGATTTCCTCGATTTCCAGTTCTTCCGCGCCCGAGGGCGTGCGCAGGCTCACCGTATCGCCCTCGCGCGCCTTGAGCAGCGCGCGCGCGATGGGCGAGACCCAGCTCACGCGGCCTCGCGCCGGGTCGACCTCGTCCATGCCGACGATGCTCACGCTGCGCACGCGGCCGGCGCCGTCGCGCACCCTGACCGTGGCGCCGAAAAACACGCGCTCCTGCTCCTGGCCCCTGGAGTCCACCACTTCGGCGATTTCCAGGCGCTTGATCAGGAAGCGGATGCGCCGGTCGATTTCGCGCAGGCGCTTCTTGCCGTAGATGTAATCGCCGTTTTCCGAGCGATCGCCGTTGGAGGCGGCCCAGTGCACCACGCGCACGGTCTCCGGCCGTTCCACGTCGAGCAGCTGCTTCAGTTCGGCATGCATGCGCGCATAGCCCGCCGGAGTGATGTAATTCTTCACCCCCTGCGGCTGCTCCGCTTCGGGCGCCGCTTCGTCCTCTTCCGCTTCGTCCGATTCCCTGGTAAACGCTTTGCTCAACGCCACTCCCCGATCCCGATGCAAACCGCTGATTCGACGCTTGGATTATACTAGCGCGGGCAAAACGCTCTTGCCAATCGCAGCGTGCTTGCCCACAATACCCGGGGTGCCATCGCTAAGCGGAGGAAGTCATGGACTTTCTGCAAACAAGAAGATACAAAGAATGGGCGCTGGTCGGTCTGGTCGGTCTCGCCACCATCTTCGCACTGCTGCCGGCGGAACTCGCCGAGCAATACAGCATCGACCGCGGCTACATCGCGGCGATCCTCGGCATCCTGCTGGTGATCGCGCTGTTCCTGTACCTGAAGTTCGCCTTCTTCATCATGGTGGCCTTGCTGGTGATCGGCGCCAACGTCACCGACAACTGGTCCGACACCCTGGGCATCTCCAAACTGCCGCTGATCATCGCCCTGATCGCCATGGTCGGCATCTCGCTCATCAATTACGTGGTCAGCATCCTGCCCACCGGCCTGGAACCGAAGCCGCGGGAAAAGAGCCCGGAGGGCGTCAAGGCGATGTTCTACGCAATCGAGAAGGACAACCTGGTGTATGCGCAGAAAGTCCTGTCGATGAACTTCGATCCGAACGTGCTCAGCGACAACGGCTACTCGCCGCTGCAGTACTCGGCCATGCGCGGCAATGCGCAGATGGTCGAGCTGTTCCTGCGCAACGGCGCCAACGTGGCCCAGCTGAGCAAGGACGGCGAAAGCGCCGTAGAACTCGCCTTGAAAATGGGCCACACCGCGGCCGCGGACGTGCTGAAGAAAGCGCGCCAGGAAATGCTCGCCCAGGACGAGGCGGCCAAGGCCGGCGCGAAATAGCGGGACCCGCGCTTATGCGCGGGAGGCAGCGGACCGGCGCGACAGCAACAGCAGCACGTAAGGCAGCAGAAGCAGCGCGACGCAGGCGCCGAACGCCGTGGCGTAACCGGCCCGTGCGTACCTGCCCCCGTCCACCGGCCACAAATTGATGATCAGCCCGGTTCCCCATTGCACCGCGAACGCGCTCAGGAAAACGAGAAAGTTGAGCGTGCTGACGACCCGGCCCGAGAGCTCCAGCGGAAACTCCTTGGACAAGATGGCATAGACCAGCGGCTGCACCTGGCCGAACAGGGTCAGCGCGAACACCAGTACGAGCGTGCCGCTGGTTACACCGAGCGCGAGCAGCGCCAGGATCACCAGATTGGCGCCGACGCCGCCGAGCACGATCTTGACCGTGTCCACGCCGCGGCGCGACAGCACATCGGCGACGCTGCCCCAGAGGGCCGATCCCACGATCATGCCCAGCGCCGCCATCAGCAAATGTGTGCCGATCTCGGCGCGCGCCAGGCCGGCCACATCCTTGAGCCAGGGCGCGATCCACAGGCTTTGCAGCGACATGAACACGCCCTGCCCGGCAATCACGATCAAGCCCAGCTTCCAGAAATTTGCGTTGCGCAGTAT
>JAKAIH010000120.1 GCA_021825225.1 Pseudomonadota bacterium | reverse complement strand
CGGACTTCAGACTCAGCTACTTCAGCCCTTCCGATTGCCTTGCCCTGCTCGCCTTCGCCGCCATACTCGGCTGGCTGGGCGCCTTTATGTCAGTAAGCAGACACTTATCTGGAATCGAGCCCAGATAGACGCGTTGACCAGGCTGGCTCGGCAAAGCTCGGGGCGAGGACAGCGGAACTTCTTCAGGTCATTGGCACTCGAAGACCTAGAGTGCTAAAATTGAATTGCATGGTGCGGCATGACACGGCCGAAAGGCTAGGTGCTCACGCCGCGGAACGCCACGCTGATGAGGAGTGAAGACATGAATCAAGTTATGGCCTTGCCGGTACCTTCCCTGGTCGGAAGTCTGGAGACCTATATTGCGACGGTAAATCGTTTTCCGCTGCTCACTGCAGAGGAAGAGTTGCATCTGGCGCGCAAGCTGCGCGACGAAAACGATATCGACGCGGCGCGTGCCCTGGTCGTGTCGCACCTGCGCGTGGTCGTAGCCATCGCCCGCGGTTACCTCGGCTACGGCCTGCCGCACGCGGATTTGATTCAGGAAGGCAACATCGGCCTGATGAAGGCGGTGAAGCGCTTCGACCCGGAACGCAATGTACGCCTGGTGTCTTTCGCCATCCACTGGATCAAGGCCGAAATGCACGAGTTCATCCTGAAGAACTGGCGCCTGGTCAAGATTGCCACGACCAAAGCGCAGAGAAAGCTGTTTTTCAATCTGCGCTCGATGAAAAAGGGCATGGGCCCGTTGTCGCAGGACGCGATCGAAGACATGGCCCGTCAACTGCGTGTCAAACCCGAGGAAGTCCGGGAAATGGAAATGCGCATCTCCGGGCAGGACCTCGCCCTGGAAGCCAACGACGACGAAGAGGACAGCTACGCGCCCATCGCCTACCTGTGCGATGCAGACAACGAGCCCTCGAAATTGCTGGAAGCCGACGAAACCGAGCGCGTAGGCGCGCAGGGCCTGCACGCAGCGCTGGCCAGCCTGGACGCGCGCAGCCGCCGCATCATCGAGGCGCGCTGGCTGCGCGAAAAGAACCCGGCGACGTTGCACGATCTGGCAGCCGAATTCAAGGTCTCGGCCGAACGCATCCGCCAGGTCGAGGCCAAGGCGATGCAGAAGATGAAGGGGCTGCTCGCAGCGGCCTGAACCCCAGCCTAGCCCTGCTTGAGCAGGGTGCGCAAATCGGCGAGCAGGTTCGCGCCGCCGTCACCGTAGCGCGCGAACAGCCGCACTCTGCCTTGGGGGTCGAATACATAGCTCCCGGCGGTATGGTCGAGCGTATAGCTGGTTGGCGTAGGGCCGGGCTGCTTCTGGTAGAACACGCGGAATTCCTTGGCGGTCTTCGCCGTCGTCTCCAGGTCGCCGTACAGCCCGAGAAACCGGGGGTCGAACGCGGGCACATAGCTGGCCAGCAACTCGCGCGTGTCGCGCTCCGGATCCAGGGTGACGAACAGCACCTGCACGCGCTTGGCGTCCGGCCCGAGCTGCTGCATCACCGACTTCATTTCGGCCATGGTCGTCGGGCAGACGTCGGGACATTGGGTATAGCCGAAAAACATCACCACCACCTTGCCGCGAAAATCGGCCAGCGTGCGCAGCTTGCCGTGGTGATCGGTCAGGCGGAAATCGTGGCAGCAGTCGCTGCCGGTCACGTCGGTGTTCTTGAACGACGGCTGCGGTGACTCGCAGCCGGCAAGCAAGAATGCAAACAGCGCTGCGCCGAGCAGGCGCAGAAGCTTATACATAGTGGTCAAGCAGCAGCGCGGTGAACAGCCCGGCGAGATAGAGGACGGAGAAGCGGAAGGTCTGCTGCGCCAGGCGGTCGCTGTAGGCAGTATAGATCCTGATCGCGTAGTACAGGAACATGCCATCCAGGGCGAGCACCGCAAGCAGATAAATCCATCCACTCATTCCGTAGACGAAAGGCAGCAGCGTGCTCGCGATCAGAATCAGGGTATACAGCAACACGTGCAGGCGCGTGAATTTCTGCCCGTGCGTGACGGGCAGCATGGGCAGGCCGGCGCGGTTGAATTCCTCGGTGCGGTACAGCGCGAGCGCCCAGAAATGCGGCGGCGTCCAGGCGTAGATGATCAGCACCAGCAGCAGAGCCTCGGGCGCCACCTCTCCCGTGACCGCGGTCCAGCCCAGCAGCGGCGGCATTGCGCCGGACAGTCCGCCGATGACGATATTCTGCGGCGTCGCGGGCTTCAACAAAATCGTATAGATAATGGCGTAGCCGACGAAGGTGCCGAAGGTGAGCCACATGGTGAGCGCGTTTACGTAGCGATACAGCAGGAGCATGCCGATGCCGCCGATCACACCCGCGAAAACGACCGTCTGCAGGGAGGTCAGCTCGCCGCGCGGCAGAGGGCGCGCGCGCGTGCGCGCCATCTTGGCATCGATCTCCTGTTCGATCAGGCAGTTGATCGCAAACGCCGCGCCCGCGAGCAGGGCGATGCCGGCGGTGCCCGCGAACAGCACGCGCCAGGGCACCATGCCCGGCGTGGCGAGGAACATGCCGATGACCGCGCAAAACACGGCCAGCATCGTTACCCGCGGCTTGGTCAGCGCGTAGAACTGGCGCATGCGCTGCGCGGTGTCATGCAAAATAAGCTGTGTGGCCATGGGTTAGCGGGGAGCGAATAAAGGGAAGTCTATCATGGTGGGTCGCAGGGCTAGCCTATGCGCGAAGCTCGCAGCAGGCGCGCGAGATCCTTGTACATTTTGCGCGGATCGGCATTCTGCGGGAAGCGCATCATCAGATTGCCATGCGGGTCGATCAGGTAGATATGATCGCGCGCCGCGCCCGCCGGCGGAAACTCGGCGACGATCGGACTGCCGCCGGCGCGCAGCATGCGCGTGCCATCGTATTCGCGCATCAGCAGCGTATCGAGCGGCGCATCGTCCAGGATCAGCCACACGCGCTCGACGCGCTCCATTTCGCGCCCCTGCGCGAGGCGCACCTGGCGCATGTCGTACAGCTTGGCGCGGCAGGCCGCCGCGCAATCGGCCCGGTCCAGCTGCAGCAGCACCCACTTGCCTCGCAGCGCGGACAGTTTGAACGGACGTTGGTCGAGCAGACGCAGCGGCGGGTCGATCAGCGGATGCGCGGGAATGAGGTCGCCGTAATTCGCCCCGCCTTGCGGCTGCCAGTTGAAGTAAACGAGCACGGCTGCGACAAAAGGCGCGATGCACAAGGCCGCGATCGCGAGCATGGTCCTGCGTCCGCGGCGCGGATCAGGCGCTGCGCTTGAAGCTGAGTGCGACATAGGTAATCAAAATGGTGGTTGCGATCGCGTACCACTGGAAGGCATAGCCGCGGTGCATGTTCACCCCGGTGTCCGGCCGGCTCCAGACCCGCAACAGGCCGTCGGCGGCGTCGCTGGTCTGCTGCAGCACGACCGGCTGCAGTCTGAGCCCCGACCATTTGGCATAGCGTGCGAGCACCAGGTTCTGCCACACGCTGCCTTCCACGGTCTTTGCGTCGAGTTCGAAAAAATGGCTGCTGGGGACTAGAGCGATCCCTTCGATTGCCTGCATGCCGGAGGGCGTCGCGACCTGCGGCAGGATGTCGCGCCGCAAGCCCGTGGCGACCCATCCGCGGTTCACCAGCACGTACATATCGCCGCCGGCTATCCTCAGCGGGGTGAGCACCTGGTAGCCCGCATTGCCGTTGAGCACCTTGTTGTCGAGCAGAATCGTGTACTTGGCCGCATACTCCCCGCGCGCGCTGACGCGCCTGAATTCGTAGTCGTGCGCGTCTGCCGGCTGCGACGGCAGTGCCAGCACGGCATGGCTCGCGGCGTCATCCAGATCGCGCGCGAGGGCGATCTTTTCCTCGGCGCGGCGCGTCTGCCAGTTGCCCAGGGAAATGGTCAGCGCAATTCCGGCCAGCGCCGCCAAGCCGGGCAGGAACGCAGGGCGAAAACGACGGTCTCCTAGCATGAGAGGGCAGCTATTCTGGCAACGCTGGTTTGACTGGGATACACTCGCAAAATTCCCTCGGTGCCTGCAATGAGAATTATCGTCATACTGTTCATCATACTCATCCTCGCCAGCCTGGGCTCGGCGCTGTTCTTCCTGATCAAGGACCATGGCCAGTCGAAACGCACCGCGAGAGCCCTGGCGCTGCGCGTCGGCCTGTCGTTAAGTCTGTTCCTGCTGCTGATGGCGGGTTACTACTTCGGCCTGATTCCGGGAAAGATCAGCTAGCCGCGATCTCAGCGGCTCCGCAGCGGACCCCTCAAGAGTTCAAAAAAAGAGCGCCGCACATTGTGCGGCGCGCAAGGCCCTTTGCGGGTCCGCTCCTCCTCGTTGTTCTATACCTTCTATACCCCTTGGACCGCCCGCGTCCGGGACGACCGCATCATATCCAGTAAACGAAAATGAACAGCAGCAGCCACACCACGTCGACGAAGTGCCAGTACCAGGCCACCGCCTCGAAAGCGAAGTGGTGATCGGGCTTGAAATGGCCGGCGAACGAGCGGAACAGCATGGTGGTGAGCATGATCACGCCGACAGTCACGTGAAAACCGTGAAAGCCGGTAAGCATGAAGAACGTCGTGCCATAAACGCCGGTGCTGAGCTTGAGGTTCAGTTCGGAATAGGCATGGTGATATTCGAACATCTGGAAGCCGAGGAAGGTCACGCCCAGCGCGATCGTCAGGAACAGCCACAACTTCAGCTTGGCGCGGTTGCCCTCGAGCATGCCGAAGTGGGCGATGGTGAGCGTGACGCCCGAGGTGAGCAGCAGCAGGGTGTTGAGCGCGGGAACGCCCCAGGCAGCCATCGGCGTGAACTGGTCCTTGAACCCGGGACCCGCGCTCGGCCACTGGCCGCTGAAATCCGGCCATAGCAATTCCCGGCTCGTCAGCCCGCCCAGATCGGGCACCGACAGCACGCGCGCGTAGAACAGCGCACCGAAGAATGCGGCGAAGAACATCACTTCCGAGAAGATGAACCAGCTCATGCCCCAGCGGAACGAGACGTCCTCGCGCTTGCCGTACTTGCCGCCCTCGGATTCGCGCACCACATCGCCGAACCAGCGGAACATCATGAATACGAGCAGGGCGAAGCCGAGCAGCACGCTGTAGCGGCCGAGTTCCGCGCCGTTGAACCACATCGCCGCGCCGCCCGCCATGAACAGCAGCGCGAACGAGCCGACGATCATCCAGTGGGACGGCTGCGGCACAAAGTAATGCTGAGCATGATCGCTCATGTTCTCTCTCCTCGATTTATACCAGCTTGCTGATGACCAAGCGCACCAGCAGTATCAAACCCAATACCAAAAATGCCGCCCCGATCAGGCCGGCAACGATCACCTGCTGCGGCTTCAGCTCCACGCTGTCCGCCTCGTAGTCGCGGCGCTTGCGTATGCCGAGAAAGGACCAGAACACCGCCCTCGCGATCTGCAGCAACGAGGCCTTTTTTTGCGCCTGCGCCATCGTCACCCCGGAACCACCTTTCGATTCGCGCCGTCGACGCGGAAGAAAGTGTAGGAAAGCGTGATGGTGTTGACGTCCTTGGGCAGGGCCGGATCGACCACGAACACCACCGGCATCTGCCGCACTTCGCCCGGCGCCAGCGTCTGCTGGGTGAAGCAGAAGCATTCCAGTTTCCTGAAATACTGCGCCGCGAGCCTGGGCCCGTAGCTGGGCACAGCCTGTCCGGTGACCGGCTCGTTCAGCGTATTTTTCACCTCGTACACCATCTGCGTCAGTTGCCCCGGGTGGATCTCTATGCTCGACGCCTTGGGTTTGAACGTCCACGGCAGCATGCGCACGTTGGAATCGAATTCGATCGTTACCTTGCGCGTCAGGTCGATCTGGGTGTTCCCCGCGGCCGCGTCGGCTTCGCCCGGCTGCCACACATCGCGCAGGCCCGCGACCTCGCATATCTTGTTGTAGAACGGAACCAGGGCGAAGCCGAAGCCGAACATGCCCAGCGCGACCACCAGCAGCTTCTTCAGCATGCGCCGGTTGGGCGCGGATACGGCCGCGGGCGCGCTCATTTCGCCAACCAGTACTTGAGCACGATCGCGAAAAAGAAACCGAGCGCGACCGCCGCCAGGATCAGCCCGGTCTTCCTGTTGCTCGCGTTGCCGCGGTCCATGTCGGTCCCCTGCATCACTTCACTTCCGGCTGCTCGTGGAAGCTGTGGTACGGCGCGGGGCTCGGCAAGTGCGTCCACTCCAGCGTGTCGGCGCCTTCCCACGGCCTGGCCGGCGCTTTCTCGCCCTTGCCGAACACGCTGCACTTCAGCACGATGTACAGGAACAGCAGCTGCGTCAGGCCGAAGCCGAACGCGCCCACGCTGGCGATCTGGTTGAACTCGGTGAACTGGCTCGCATAGTCGGGAATCCGCCGCGGCATGCCGGCAAGGCCGAGGAAGTGCATCGGGAAGAACGTGACGTTGAAGAACACCAGCGACAGCCAGAAATGCCACTTGCCCAGCGTCTCGTCATACATGCGGCCGGTCCACTTGGGAATCCAGAAATAGGTACCGGCGAAAATCGCGAACAGCGAGCCCGCCACCAGCACGTAATGGAAATGCGCGACGACGTAATAGGTGTCCTGCATCTGCACGTCCACCGGCATGATCGCGAGCATCAGGCCGGTGAACCCGCCCATGGTGAACACGAACAGGAAGCCGACGGCGAACAGCATCGGCGTCTCGAAGGTCATCGAACCCTTCCACATGGTGGCGAGCCAGTTGAACACCTTCACCCCGGTGGGCACCGCGATCAGCATGGTGGCGTACATGAAGAACAGCAGCCCGGCGGTGGGCAGCCCCACGGTGAACATGTGGTGCGCCCAGACGATGAAGGACAGGATCGCGATCGAGGACGTGGCATACACCATCGAGGCGTAGCCGAACAGCGGTTTCCTCGCGAACGCCGGGATCACCTGGCTGATGATGCCGAACGCGGGCAGGATCATGATGTACACCTCGGGATGGCCGAAGAACCAGAAAATGTGCTGGAACATCACCGGGTCGCCGCCGCCGGCGGCGTTGAAGAACGAGGTGCCGAGGTGGCGGTCGGCAAGCACCATGGTGATCGCCCCGGCGAGCACCGGCATCACCGCGATCAGCAGATAGGCGGTGATCAGCCAGGTCCAGACGAACATCGGCATTTTCATCAGCGTCATCCCCGGGGCGCGCATATTGAGGATGGTGGTGATGATGTTGATCGAACCCATGATGCTGGAGGCGCCCATGATATGCAGCGCGAAAATGCCGAGGTCCATGCCCGGGCCCATCTGGATCGACAGCGGGGCATACATGGTCCAGCCGGCGGCAGGCGCACCACCCGGCACGAAAAACGAACTCACCAGCAGCACTCCCGCCACCGGCAGCAGCCAGAAACTCCAGTTGTTCATGCGCGCGAACGCCATGTCGGGCGCGCCTATCATCAGCGGAATCTGCCAGTTGGCGAAGCCGACGAAGGCCGGCATGATCGCGCCGAACACCATGATCAGGCCGTGCATGGTGGTGAGCTGGTTGAAGAACTCCGGATTGACGATCTGCAGTCCGGGCTCGAACAGTTCGGCGCGTATGGTCAGCGCCAGCACCCCGCCGATGAGCAGCAT
>JAKAIH010000119.1 GCA_021825225.1 Pseudomonadota bacterium | reverse complement strand
CGAGTATCCCCTCGCGATCGAGCGCCTGCGCGGGGCCATGGCGCAGATGCGCGCGCTGTCGCTGCTGGGTGACAACATCCTCGGTACCGGCTTCGCGTTCGACCTTGTCATCAAGGAGGGCGCGGGTGCCTTCGTTTGCGGCGAGGAGACCGCGCTCATCGCCAGCATCGAAGGGCGCCGCGGGATGCCGATGGCACGTCCGCCATTCCCTGCGGTCAAGGGCCTGTTCGGCAAGCCCACCAATATCAACAACGTCGAGACCTTCGCCAACCTGCCCGGGATTCTGCGCGAGGGCGCGGACTGGTTCGCCGCCTACGGCACCGAGAAGAGCCGCGGCACCAAGACCTTCGCCATCACGGGCAAGGTGAGCCGCCCCGGCCTGATCGAGGTCCCGATGGGCATGGCGCTGCGCGACGTGGTGTACGGGATCGGCGGCGGAATCGCGGGCGGCGGGCGGTTCAAGGCAGCGCAGACCGGCGGTCCCTCCGGCGGCTGCATCCCGGCGGAACTGATGCACCTGCCGATCGATTACGAATCGCTGGCGCAAGCCGGATCCATCATGGGCTCGGGCGGCCTCGTCGTCATGGACCACACGACCTGCATGGTCGACCTTGCGCGCTACTTCGTCACCTTCACCCAGAACGAGTCCTGCGGCAAGTGCGTTCCGTGCCGTCTCGGAACGCGCCAGATGAAGCTGATCCTCGATGATATTTGCGAAGGCCGCGGCACGGAGCAGAGCATCCAGCAGCTCGAATCGCTGGGCGCGGCGATCCAAAAGGGATCGCTGTGCGGCCTCGGACAGACCGCACCGAACCCGGTGCTCACGACGATCAAGTATTTCCGCGACGAATACCTGGCGCACGTGCGCGAGAAGCGCTGTCCGGCCGGGGTGTGCCAGCCGTTGTTCGTCGCCACCTGTTCCAACCGTTGTCCGAGCGAGGTGGACATTCCGGCTTACCTCTCCCTGGTGGCGGCAGGCCGCAGCGCCGATGCACTGCGCAGCCACATGGACCGCAATCCGTTCCCGTCGGTATGCGCGCGCGTGTGTCCGCATCCGTGCGAGCAGAGCTGCCGGCGCGAGGCGATGGATGCGCCGGTGGCGATTCGCGCGGTGAAGCGCTTCATGGTCGATTCGACGCCCGAGATCAGCGTGCCGGTGATGGAGCGGCCGCGCGCGGAAGTGCGGCGCACGGCGGTCGTGGGCGCGGGACCGGCGGGACTCACCGCCGCGTATTTCCTGCGCCGCCTTGGGCACGAGGTCACTGTGTTCGAGGCGATGCCCGAGCCCGGAGGGATGCTGCGCTACGGCATTCCGTCCTACCGGCTGCCGCACGATGAGCTCGAGCGCGACATCGAGCGCATCACCAGTATGGGCGTGAAGATCGTATGTGGAAGCACGGTCGGAAAAGAAATCTCCATTGCGCGCCTGCGCAAAGATTACGACGCGGTGTTCGTCGGCAGCGGCGCCTGGTCGGACGTCACCATGGGCGTGCCGGGGGAGGAAGCGCGCGGCGTGGCCTCGGGGATAGAGTTCCTGAAGAGGGCGGCACAAGGCTCGGTCAAGCGGCTCAACGGGGACGCGGTGGTGGTGGGCGGCGGCAACACCGCGATCGACGCGGCCCGCACCGCGCTGCGCCTGGGCGCAGGGCGGGTCACGGTCGTGTATCGCAGAACGCGCGAGGAAATGCCGGTGCAGCCGGAAGAGATCGAGGAGGCGCTGGAGGAGGGGGTGAAGTTCGAGTTCCTTCTCGCGCCGGTGGAGGTGATCCAGACGGGCCGCAAGGCGGCGGCCGCGCTCAGGCTGCAGCGGATGCGCCTGGCGGACTTCGACGACAGCGGCCGCAGGCGGCCGGTGCCGATAGAGGGCGACTTCATTGAGATCCCGGCAGCGAACATCATCCGCGCGATCGGCCAGAAACCGGTGGTGCCGGCAGGCGGGCCGCCGGTGTCGAAACGCGGCACCGTCAACGTGGACCGCTGGTCGCTTGCAACGGAGCACGCCGGCGTCTTCGCCGGCGGGGATGCGGTGCTCGGCCCGGCAACCGCGGTCGAGGCGATCGCGCACGGGAGGCGCGCGGCGGAGGCGATCGAGCATTTCCTTCACCCCGGCAAGCCTATCCACTTTCCGTGGAACGCACCGCGTACGCTGGACACCGCATTCGATCCTGCAGCGGCTCCGTCGCCGGAGCCGCGCCGCGAAGTGCGCAAGCTGATACCGCTACGGCGGCGGGAGAATTTCGACGAGGTGGAGCTGACGCTGAGCGCCACCAATGCCCGCCGCGAGGCAGCCCGTTGCCTGCGCTGTGATTTTGGCAAGACGATCGTTTCGCGGGAGGAGGAATGAGCATGCTGGACCTGACGATCAACGGCCGCCCGGTCCAGGTGGAACCCGGCAAGACCGTGCTCGACGCCTGCCGCAGTGCCGAGGTCTACGTCCCCACCCTCTGCGATGACCCCGCACTCGAACCATACGGCGCCTGCCGGCTGTGCATCGTGAAAGTCGAGGGCATGCGCGGGCTCCCCACCGCCTGCACCACCCCGGCTGCCCACGGCATGAGGGTCACTACCGAGGACCCCGAACTGCTGGATGTGCGCCGCTGGACGATGCAGCTATTGCTCGCCGATCACCCGCTGGACTGCCTGACCTGCGCGCAATGCGGAAATTGCGGCCTGCAGGCAGTGGCCGAGCACCTTGGAGTCCGCGAGCGCGTGCTGCGGCCGATGCAGCGCGATGCGAAGGTCGACGATTCGAATCCGTGCTATGCGATCGACATGCGCAAGTGCATCCTGTGCGGTTTGTGCGTGCGCGCGTGCTCCGAGGTCCAGCACCTCGGTGCCATCGACCTGGTGAAGCGCGGCTATGCCAGCGCGGTCGAACCGTTCGGCGGCGGCCCGATCCGGGACTCCATCTGCGAATCCTGCGGCGAATGCGTGGAGCGCTGCCCCACCGGGGCGCTGACGCCGCGGCGCTACCTGCGGCCCGAGCGCGAGGTTTCCAGCGTATGCCCGTATTGCGGCACCGGCTGCCGCATCCTCCTTGGCGCACGGGGCGACGCCGTTGTGAGTGCGCGCGGCGACGACGCAGCGCCGGTGTCGCGCGGGCGTCTGTGCGTAAAGGGGCGCTTCGGATCGTTCGAGTTCGTATCACATCCCGAACGTCTCAAGACACCGCTCATCCGGACCGCCGGGGGTTTTCGCGAGGCCACCTGGGAAGAAGCGCTGGCCCTAGTCGCGCACGAGTTGAAGAAATACCGCGGCGACGCGTTCGCGGGCCTGGCGTCGGCCAAGGTCACCAACGAAGACAATTACGTGTTTCAGAAATTCGTGCGTGCCGCGATGGGGACGAACAACGTCGATCACTGCGCACGCCTGTGCCACTCTTCCACCGTCGCCGGGCTGGCGCTGTCGTTCGGTTCAGGTGCGATGACGAATCCTATCGATGATCTTCTTCTGGCCGACGTCATCCTCGTGACCGGATCGAACACTACCGAAAACCATCCCATCATCGGGCTCACCATCCGCGAAGCGGTCGCGCGCGGGACGAAGCTGCTGCTGTTCGACCCGCGGCAGATCCAGCTCAGCCAGATAGCCACGGTCTGGGCGCGGCAGGCACCGGGTACCGACGTGGCATGGATCAACGGCTTGATGCACGTCATCCTCCGCGAGGGGCTGATGAATCAGGAATTCATCGAGTCCCGCACCGAAGGGTTCGCGGCGGTCGAGAAATGCGTGGCTTGGTATACGCCGGAGCGGGTATCGGAGATAACCGGGGTTCCGGCCGAACTCATCGTCGAGGCGGCTCGCCTCTATGCCAAGGCGGAACGGGCGTCGATTGTCTATTCGATGGGCATCACCCAGCACACGACCGGCGTCGACAACGTCCGCTCGCTCGCGAATCTGGCGATGCTTACCGGGCAGATTGGCCGGCCCGGCACCGGCGTCAACCCGCTGCGCGGGCAGAACAATGTCCAGGGTTCGTGCGACATGGGCGCCCTGCCGGACGTATTTTCCGGCTACCAGAAAGTATCCGACGCCGCCGCTCGCGCCAAGTTCGAGAAGGCCTGGGGCGCAAAGCTCCCTGAACAGCCGGGCCTGATGGTGACGCAGATGTTTCCCGACGCGCTCGATGGGAAGATCAAGGCGATGTACGTCATGGGCGAGAATCCCGTGCTCTCCGATGCCGACTCCACCCACGTGGTGGAGGCGCTCAAGAAGCTTGAGTTCCTGGTCGTGCAGGACATTTTTTTAACCGAGACGGCGAAGTTGGCGCACGTGGTGTTGCCGGCGTGTTCCTATGCCGAGCGCGATGGAACCTACGTCAACACCGAACGCCGCGTACAGCTTACGCAGCCAGTCGTGGCACCACCCGGCCAAGCCCGCCAGGACTGGGAGATCGTCTGTGACGTCGCCACTGCCATCGGCTACCCGATGGCCTACGCATCAACTTGCGCAGTGAACGAGGAGATGCGCCGCCTCACGCCTTCCTATGCAGGGATTTCGCATGCACGGTTGCAGGCGGGGGTGCAGCTCTGCTGGCCCTGCCCGTCGGAGGATCACCCTGGAACGCCGATCCTGCACCGCGAGACGTTCACACGCGGCCTGGGACAGTTCCATCCGGTCGAGTACCAGCCGGCGGCGGAGGAGGTCGACGCCGCGTACCCGGTCGTGCTGACCACGGGCCGCATGCTGGAGCACTACCATACGGGGACGATGACCCGGCGCAGCAAGGGGCTGCACGGCCTGGTTTCGGGGCCCTTCGTGGAAATGAGCGGCGCCGATGCGAAGAAGTTCAAGGTTAAGGACGGCGATCGCGTGAAAGTGACTTCGCGCCGCGGTTCGATCGAGCTTCCGGCGAAGGTGGGGAGCAGGGTCGACGCCGGCGTCCTGTTCATTCCGTTCCACTTCTGGGAAGCCGCGGCCAACGTGCTTACGAACTCTGCCTACGACCCGACTGCGCGCATTCCGGAATTCAAGGTTTGCGCGGTGCGGCTGGAGCGCGCGGCGAATCTTAGCCGTAGCTAGGAAGGTGCAGGTCGCATCGTCTATTCCACCCTCGGTGAGCGCCAGATCAAACGCGGCACGCATCGCAGCACTGTCCAGTTGGTAGTCAAATCCCGATTCCGCTTGTGCGAAATGCGACGCTCGACCTTGAGATAGATCATAGGCGCCGCCTGGAGCGATTGACAGGCACTGCTCCCGCGTCTAGAGTCGAGCCATCCGACCGGGAGAGCGCCACCGCATGCAGGTGGCCGCCGAAGGCGCAATACCCAGAAACTCTCAGGCAAAAGGACCGGTCGGGCGAAAGCGTAGCTTTCGTTACTCTGGAGAGCAGCCGCCGAACAGGCGGCCACCGAAGGGGCGCGCAGCCGGATTGCATCAGGCTGTAATCTCTCAGGTACAAGGACAGAGGGGTGATGTGGACCGCGAGGTCGGCATTGCCCCTTTTTCATTGCTACCGAGGTAAACGTGCTCAAAACCACTCCGCTTAACGCCGCCCATAGGGCTCTGGGCGCACGCATGGTCGATTTCGGCGGCTGGGACATGCCGGTCAACTACGGCTCCCAGATCGAGGAACATCGCGCGGTGCGCAGCGACGCCGGCATGTTCGACGTCTCGCATATGCTCGCCGTCGATGTGCATGGCGCCGGTGCGCGCGAATTTCTGCGCCGCGCGCTCGCCAACAACGTGGACAAGCTGCGCGAGCCGGGACGCGCGCTCTATTCCTGCATGCTCAATCACGCGGGCGGCGTCATCGACGACCTGATCGCGTATTACTTCGGCGAAGCCTGGTTTCGCCTGGTGGTAAATGCGGGCAGGGCGGAGGGGGACGTCGCCTGGCTCGACGCGCTCGGGCGAGGTGATGCCGCAGCGCCCGAAATCCGGCCGCGCCACGATCTGGCGATGATCGCGGTGCAGGGCCCGCGTGCGCGCGAGCGCGTGTGGCAGGCTTTGCCAGAGACGCGCGCGGCGAGCGAAACGCTGCCGGTGTTTCATGGCGTGCAGCTGGACGAGCTGATACTGGCGCGCACCGGCTATACCGGCGAGGACGGATTCGAACTCATGCTGCCCGCCGCCCGGGTGGAGATGCTGTGGCAGCGGCTGCTCGCCTGCGGCGTGACGCCCTGCGGCCTGGGTGCGCGCGACACGCTGCGTCTGGAGGCGGGGATGAATCTTTGGGGCCAGGATATGGACGAGAGCGTGTTGCCGCCGGACGCCGGCCTGGCCTGGACCGTCGATCTGGCGGGCGCGCGCGATTTCGTCGGCAGATCGGCGCTGCTCGCCCATCCGCAGAGCCGTCAGCTGCTGGGCCTGGTGCTGACCGAAACCGGCGGCGTGCTGCGCAGTCACCAGAAAGTCGGCACGGACGCTGGAGAGGGCCTGGTCACCAGCGGCAGCTTTTCGCCGACGCTCAATCGCTCGATCGCGCTCGCGCGCCTGCCTCTGGGCGTGGAGCCGGGCGCGCCGGTGCGCGTGGCGGTGCGCGACAAGCAGCTTGCGGCTCTGGTGGTGCAGCCGCCCTTCGTGCGCAAAGGCAGGATCCTGGTCAACTTCAATTAAGGCTGGAACGACACTCATGAACACTCCCGAAAATCTGAAATACACCGAAACGCACGAATGGGTCGGCAGCGCAGCCGACGGCACGCTCGCGGTTGGGATCACCGACCACGCGCAGGAAGTGCTGGGCGACATCGTGTTCCTGGAACTGCCGCAGCCGGGCAAGCGCTACGCGCAAGGCGAGGCCTGCGCGGTGATCGAGTCGGTGAAGGCGGCTTCCGACATCTATATGCCGGTGGCCGGCGTGGTCGTCGCCGCCAACGAGGCGCTCGCAAAATCGCCGGAGCAGGTCAATGCCGACGCCTACGCCGCCTGGATGTTCAGGATCAAGCCCGACAACGCGGCCGATAGCGGCAGTCTGATGGACGCCGCGGCTTATGCCGGCCACGCGGCAAAATAGGAGAGCACCATGCAAGATGTAGTGACGCGCAATGCGGACCTGCTGCAGGCAGCTCCGGCGGAACTGGCGCAGCGCGACGCATTTGCCGAGCGCCACATCGGCCCGGATGCAGCGGAGCAGGCAGCCATGCTCGCGGTGCTTGGCTATCGCACACGTGCCGCCCTGATCGATGCCGTCGTTCCCGCAGGCATACGCGAGAAGACTGTCCTCGCACTGCCGCCGGGACTGAGCGAGCCCGAGGCGCTGGCTGAGCTGAGAAAGCTTGCCGCCGCGAACCGGGTGTCGCGCTCCTTCATCGGGCAGGGCTATTACGACACCGAGCTTCCGGGCGTGATCCTGCGCAATATTCTGGAGAATCCCGCCTGGTACACGGCCTATACGCCCTACCAGCCGGAAATCTCCCAGGGCCGGCTGGAAGCGCTGATCAATTTCCAGACCATGGTGTGCGAGCTCAGCGGCATGGCCATCGCCAATGCATCGATGCTGGACGAGGCCAGCGCCGCGGCCGAAGCGATGGCGCTGTGCCGGCGCAGCAGCACGGCCGAGGGCAATGTGTTCTTTGTTGCCGATGCGGTGCTGCCGCAGACCCTGGACGTGGTGCGCACGCGTGCCGGGCCGCTGGGGATCGAGGTGAAAACCGGCCCGGCCCAGACTGCAACGGCGGCGGATTGCTTCGGTGTGCTGC